>JBDKGF010000266.1:0-4935 GCA_039798305.1 Cyanobacteriota bacterium | reverse complement strand
GCCAGCGCCTCCAGCTTGGAGGAAGCCCAACAACGGGCCGATCAGGCGGCTGCCGCCATCCAGGTGCTGCCGGGGGGCTGATCCAGCTGGCCGAGAGGCCCAGATGCCACTGGCCACAAGGGAAGACGCGCGATACGGTGCGCCCACGCACACCGTCCATGTCGCAGGCACAGCCCAATCCCGCTCCGCGCCGCCGCCACTCCCGCGGCCGGTTGAAGCCTGTGGAGAAGCAGGAACGGCAAGGCCGGCGCGGCGCCGCTGCGGCCCGCCAGGCCACGGTGACACCGATCGAACCGCGGCGGCGCCCCAAGAACGCGAAAGGGGGGCTGCCACGCCTCCCCCTGTTCCTTGCGGGCATCGGGCTGGGCTATGGCCTCAACGGCCCGATCCCCCATCTCGCCACCGGCCTGCTGGCCGGGCTGCACCACCCCAGCAACGTGATCGGCTCCCTGGTGGCACCGGCCGGCATGGGCGACCGGCGCATCGTGGTGATGGGCACCGACCACGTGAGCACCAACACCGATGTGATGTTCACCGTGCAGCTCCGCGACGGCCGCACCGAACTCACCCAGGTACCGCGCGACACCTTCATCGAATCGGACCGCTACGGCGTGATGAAGGCCAACGCCCTCTACAGCAGTGGCGGGCCGGAGATGGTGAAACAGGAGCTGAGCAAGCTGCTGTCAGCCCGGGTGGATCGCTATCTGGTGCTCAACCTCAACGCCGTACAGCGCCTGGCTGACGCCCTCGGTGGCGTGGAGGTGGATGTGCCGAAGCGGATGTATTACGTGGACAACAGCCAGGGGCTGTACATCGATCTTTATCCCGGCCGGCAGCTGCTGAAGGGCGAAGCCCTGGAGGGCTTCCTGCGCTTCCGCCACGACGAGCTCGGCGACATCGGCCGAATGGAGCGCCAGAAGCTGGTGCTCAAGGAGGTGTTCAAGAAACTGGCCAATCCCGCCATGGCCACCCGCCTGCCGGAACTGATGACCATCGCCGGCAAAGACGTGCTCACGGACCTCTCTCCGGTGGACATGGGTGCCCTGGTGACGGCCATGGCCACCACCAAGCTCAGTTCCAGCCGATTGGAAGGCACTCCCTACTGGCATGAGGACATCAGCTACTGGCTGCCCGATGCCAACCCCCACCGCGACCTCTACCGCAGCCAGGAGCAACCACCCCTCTAGAAGCCCAGGCCGCAGTTCAGCGCCGCAGAAAGCGGTAGTGATCCAGGCCCTCCAACACACCCCACGCCTGGCGGCGCGAGGCAAAGAACACCTTGGAGCGGCGGCGCAGATCATCGAGGGTGCGGTCGTGATCACCCACCACCACCCCCAGAGCCCGGCCGTTGAGCAGCTCGCCATCACCCTGCTGGGACGCCACCACCAGCACCTGCTCCAGCGGCAGGCCCCAACACAGGCTCAGATGGCGGATCGCCTCAGCCTTGGAAGCCCGCAGCGGCAACACATCCAGGAACCAGTGGTGGAACAGATGGGCGCGGGCCTCAAAACGTCCCTGGCGCAACCGCTGACGCACCATCTCAAGCACTCCGGCCCGCGGGGACTTGAGGGTGTAGCTCAGTTTGAATGGGCCCTGCTGCGCTTCCGGTTGCAGCACCAGGCGTGGGGGCAGATCGGCCAAAGCCTGCTCCACAGCCTCGCGCTGCCAGCCCTGGACGATGTGCTCACGCCAGGCCAGATCCGGCACACCCTCGGGGCCGTAGAGGATCTCGGCACCGGCCTCCAGGATCCACACCTGCGGCGGCGGCAGATGCAGCTCGTGATAGCGCAGGCTGGCTGAGGCGAAACTGCGGCCGCTGAGCATGCCGATACCGCAGCTGGCATCAGCCGCCAGGCGGCGGCGCAACTCCTGCAGCCCCGCGGAATCCGGCGCATCGAGGCACACATCGAGATCCAGCAGCAACAGCCGCTGCACCGGCGCCGCAGCCGTAGCCGGCAGAACGGGCTGCCGTCGCTGTTCCAGCAACTCCTGACAGCGGCGCTGAGCCTGGCCGAGATAAGCGCAGACATGCGCATCCCAGCTGAAATTGCGGCTCACGGCTTCAATGCCGTTGTCGCGCCAGCGGCGCCAGCGGCCCGGATCGGCGGCGGCGGCTTCAAGGGCCTGCTGCAGAGCGTCGAGGTCGGTCACATCCACGAGCTGGCCGTTGGCGCAGCGCTGCAGGATGTCGCGCGGCCCACCGTCATCAGTGGCCACCAGAGGAAGACCGCAGGCGGCGGCCTCCAGCAGGGTGAGCCCGAAGGGCTCGGTGAGCGCGGGGTTGACGAACACCCCGCCATGGCGTGCCGCCCAGCGATAGATCGCCGGAATGTCATCGCCGCGGTGCTGCTTCGGATAGGCCACCCGCCCGTAGAGATCAAAGCGATCCACCAGCTCAAAGATCTGCTGAAACTGATCGCGCTGCTGTTTCTCCATGGAGCGGGGATCCTCACGGCAGCCCAGCACCAGCACCAGGTTGTGGCGTTCCTGCAGGAGGGCCGAACGGCCAAAGGCCTCCACCAGCGCCGGCACGTTCTTGCGGCGCACCGCCCGGCAGATGCAGAGCAGAGGAGGTTTGGCCGGATCGCGCAGAAACGGCCGCATCAACTCCGCCACCGCCTGCTCCTCCCCGGGCAGCTGCTGAGGATGGAAGCGACGGGCATCCACACCCGGCGGTACAACCACCGCACGGCTGGCGAGAAAGCGGTCGTAGCGGCTGTATTGGTGCTCCGCCTCCTGCTGGGTGCTGGTGATCACCAGAGCGGCCTGCGCCAGGGTGCGCTCCTCCGCATCAATGCGGCGGCCGATGGCGTAGTTGTGCTCAATCTGGTCGTGGGCCATCCCGCCGGCCAGCAGACGGCGCTGCTTTTCGCGGCCCAGGGAATGACCGGTGAACACCAGGGGAATCCCCAGCCGCTGCGACACCAGCGCTCCCACATAGCCCGCATCGGCGTAGTGGGCATGAATCCAATCCGGCCGGCGCTCCTGCGCGGCGATGTGGGCCACCACCCCGTCCGCCAGCTCATCGAGATCAGGCCAGAGCAGCTCCTTACGCACATAGCGGCGCGGCCCGCAGGGCAGGCGAACGATGCAGGCTCCGCCGCCAAGATCGTCCAGGGGCTGGGCGTAATCCGGGGAGACGCGCTTGTCGTGAATCAGTCGGGTGATCACCTCCACCCGATCCACCTCCGGACGAGCCGCCAAGGCGCGCATCAGCTCAAGCACATAGGTGGTCTGCCCACCGGTATCAGCATCGCGGCCCAGTTCGAGGTCATGGCCTCGAAACAGCCCGTGTAGATGCAGATGAAGCAGATAAAAACCCACCCGGATCGCGGCCGCTCACCTCAGCTTTAGCCGCACTTTCAAGCACCGACAGCGCAACATTCGGGAGAAATCCCGAAGCGATGCACAAATGCTGACGTCAATAGCTTCAGGATTTTCAGGCCTTACCCACCAGTTTCTGGCGCAGACCCTTGATGCGATCACGCAGGTTGGCGGCCTCCTCGAACTCCAGATTCTTGGCAGCATTCTTCATCTTCTCTTCCAACTGCTGAATCAACTCGGGCAGGGCATCAAGGGGAACCTCGTTGTGCTCCGCCTGTTCAGCGGCCTGCTCCAGCTGCTCATCGTTGAGCCGGCGCGAGACCTCCAGAAACGCCAGGATCGAGTTGCCGGCGCGCTTGCCCGCAGGCGAGGGCGTGATCCCGTGGCGTTCGTTGTAGGTCTGCTGGATGGCACGGCGACGCTCCGTTTCCGTGATCGCCCTGTCCATGCTGTCGGTGAGGTTGTCGGCATACAGCAGGGCCACCCCTTCCACGTGCCGTGCGGCACGGCCGATGGTCTGGATCAGCGAGCGCTCGGCCCGCAGGAAACCCTCCTTATCGGCATCGAGAATCGCCACCAGCGACACCTCCGGCAGGTCGAGACCCTCCCGCAGCAGGTTCACCCCCACAAGCACGTCGTATTCGCCGTTGCGGAGGTCCTGAATGATTTCGATCCGCTCAATCGAATGGATCTCGGAGTGGAGATAGCGCACCCGCACGCCGTTCTCAGCTAAGTAATCGGTGAGGTCTTCGGCCATGCGCTTGGTGAGGGTGGTCACCAGCACCCGCTCCTGCTTGTCGGCCCGGATGCGGATCTCGCCGAGCAGGTCGTCCACCTGCCCCTCGGTGGGGCGCACCTCCACGATCGGATCCAGCACGCCGGTGGGGCGGATCACCTGCTCCACCACCCGGCCATCGCTCTGGCGCATCTCCCAGTCGCCGGGTGTGGCACTGACGAAGATGGTCTGCCGCGCCTTCTCCCAGAACTCCTCTCCCTTGAGGGGGCGGTTGTCGGCGGCGGAAGGAAGGCGAAAGCCATGTTCGATCAGCACCTGCTTGCGCGATTGATCGCCGTTGTACATCGCCTGCAGCTGACTGCAGGTGACGTGGCTCTCATCCACCACCAGCAGCCAGTCATCGGGGAAATAATCGATCAGGCATTCCGGCGGCGTGCCGGCCGGGCGACCAGCCAGATGGCGGGCGTAGTTCTCCACGCCATTGCAGTAGCCCACCTGCTCCAGCATCTCCAGGTCGTAGGTGGTGCGCTGCTCCAGCCGCTGGGCCTCCAGCAGCCGGCCCTGTTCGTTCAGCACATCGAGCCGCTCGCGCAGCTCGGTGCGGATCTCCTTGATCGCCTCAGCCAGCCGCTCCTTCGGGGTCACGAAGTGCTTGGCCGGGTAGATATTGATGCTCTCAAGGCTCTGCAGAATCTCGCCTGTGGTGGGATCCACGTAGCGGATGGCCTCCACGTCATCGCCGAACAGCTCGATGCGCACGAGCCGGTCTTCATCGGCGGGGCCGATTTCCAGCACATCGCCGCGCACGCGGAAGCGGCCGCGGGAGATCTCCAGGTCGTTGCGGGAGTACTGATTATTCACCAGGTCTCGAAGAG
>JBDKGF010000265.1:0-3836 GCA_039798305.1 Cyanobacteriota bacterium | reverse complement strand
GCCTGAGGAGTTGCGGGCCTGCCTGCACTGGCAGCTGATGCCCACCCTCAGCGGCATGCGCGAGGCTTTGCTCTGCCAGAACCTGGCGGCCGGCAGCGGCCGGCCCATGGCCGTACAGCTCAAGCTGGATACGGGCATGGCCCGTCTGGGAGCCCCCTGGCAGGAGGGGCGCCGGATCGTGGAGGCGATCACCGCTCTGGACGCTGTGCAGCTGACCGGGCTCTATTCCCACCTGGCGGATGCCGATGCCCCCGGTGCCGGTCTGGATCCGCTCACCCGCCAGCAGCAGCAGCGCTTTGAGCAGGTGCTCACCGCGGTGCAGCAGGCCGGCCTGAGCTGCGGCAGCCGTCATCTGGCCAATTCCGCCGGTACGTTGCGCACTGCTCAGCTCCACTACGACATGGTGCGGGTGGGTCTGGCTCTGTATGGCCAGCGGCCGGCCGCTCACCTGGGGGCCAACCTGGCGCTGCAGCCCGCCATGCAGGTGCGGGCGCGGGTGAGCCTGATCCGGGAGGTGCCGGCCGGCACGGGGGTGAGCTATGGCCATCGCTTCACCACCCAGCGCCCCAGCCGTCTGGCTGTGGTGAGCATTGGCTACGCCGATGGCGTGCCACGCCTGCTCTCCAACCGCCTGCAGGTGCTGCATCGGGGCCGCCGGATTCCCCAGGTGGGGGCGATCACGATGGATCAGCTGGTGTTGGATGCCACCGACGCCCCGGAGTTGGATCAGGGCAGCGTGGTGACGCTGCTGGGCAGCGATGGGGGTGAGCGCATCGATCCGCTGGCCTGGAGCGATCCCTGCGGCACGATCCCCTGGGAAATCCTCTGCGGGTTCAAGCATCGGTTGCCGCGGCTGCCTGCTTCCGGGCCTGGCGGCTGATAAGCTCAGCGGGCCGCTGGAGAGGTGGCTGAGTGGTTGAAAGCGGCTCCCTGCTAAGGAGTTACAGGAGGCAACTTCTGTCGAGGGTTCGAATCCCTCCCTCTCCGTTACAGGCCTGATGCCTGATCAAACAGCCCCCTCAAGCAGGGGGCTTTTTGCTGTCGCTGCGCCTTGGCCGTTACGCCGTCAGGAGTTGCCGGCAGAGTTCGGGCAGGAGCTGCGCATCGCCGGCCCGGGCCTTGCCTTCGCTGAACACCACCAGCAGCATCGGCGCCAGCCCTTCCGCTTCCACGTAGGCCGCATCGTGGCGGGCCTGGCTCATCCAGCCGGCTTTGCTCCACAGCCGCGCGCCGGCCGGCAGGCCCTCACCCAGGAAGCCATCCACCTGGTTCTCCGGGTCGGACTGTCGCGCCTCGGGATCGAGGCTGCGGGCCAGCAGATCGCGCATGCGCCCGCAGGCAGGCGGTGACACCAGGGCTCCGGCCATCACCCCATGCAGCAGGCGCGCACAGAGATCGCTGCTGAGGCGGTTGCGGTTGTCCAGGGCCGGCCCATAGAACTGGCGCTCACGCCCGTAGGGTCCATCGCCCCAGGTTTTCTGGCAGGCATTGCAGTCCTGCCATTCCGGCCAGCCCAGCTGTTCACACCATTGATTCACCAGCTGGCGCTGCAGGCTCCAGCGCCGGAAGGCCTCCTCCGGCAGCTCCGGACCGCTGGTGGTGCCGGTGAGCAGATCCAGGACCAGGCCGGTGGCGTCGTTGCTCGAGTCGCGGATCATGTCCGCCAGGGCGCGGCGCAGTTCCGGGGTGTCGTCGATCAGCTGCCGCTGCAGCCAGGCTTCGGCGGCCACCAGGTAGAGCAGCTTCACCACGCTGGCGGGATAACGGGCCTGATCCCCCCGCCAACCGGCTCCGGCCGGTGGATCGGCCCAGAACGTGGCCAGGTCGCTGCGGGGTGAGGCCCTGTCGATCAGGGAACTGTCGTAGCGCACCCAGCTGATCGACACCTGTTCGCTCAACCCCGGGCGGCCATTGGCCTCCAGGGCCGCCAGGCTGGCCTGCAGCTGTTGGGCCATCGCCCCATCCGGGCAGTAGAACGCCATCGCGGCCAAAGGGGGCAATGGCGAGATTAGGGAGGTTGGCCGAAGGCACACCAGTGGCCCTGGAGCTGCTCCAGCCCGGCAGCAGCTGGCAGCTCATGGTGCCGGTGGATCTCACCAGCCATTGGCAGGGGCCTGGCCTGGCCACCCAGGCTGCATCCGGGCGGGTGTTCACCGTGGTGGAGCCGCTGCTGCCTGGACGCCAGCGCCTGCGGGTTCGCCTGTTGGAAGACGGCTATCCCGGTTGGCTGGATCCGAGGCTGGTGCTGGGTCGTGCCCGCGCCTGCCGGCCGCCGCAGCCGAGCCTTTTGGACGCGGGCCGGATCACGGCGGCGCTGCCAGCCGTGCTGGCCTTTGCGGAGCAGGCCCGCCAGCAGCCGAATCACTATTTATGGGGCGGCACCCTCGGGCCGGATTTCGATTGCTCCGGCCTGGTCCAGGCTGCCTTCGCCCAGGCCGGCATCTGGCTGCCGCGCGATGCGTATCAGCAGGAGCGCTTCTGCCAGCCCGTGGCTGTGGCGCCGGGCTGTTACAGCCTGCTGCGCCCCGGCGATCTGATCTTTTTCGGACGACCGCAGCGCTGTACCCATGTGGGGCTCTATGTGGGCGCTGGCCGCTACCTGCACAGCTCCGGCCGTGAACATGGCCGCAACGGCATCGGCATCGATGGCCTCGATCCGCAGCTGCTGGATCCGGTGAGCGTGCATTACCGCCGCGAACTGCGCGGCGCAGGCCGTGTGATCCGCTGCCATGACGGCAGCACCTTGCCCTGATGGGACTGCGCCTCGCTTCGCCTAGGTTCCAGCCAGCCTCTGCTGCCGGATGACCGCCAACACCGAGTCCGGTTCAGCGTTGATGGCTCAGCCTGAGCTCTCGATCGTGGTGCCTCTCTTCAACGAGGAGGAGAGTGTGCCCCTGCTGGTGGCCCGGCTGCTCGAAGCCCTGCGGCCGCTGGGACGCACTTTTGAGCTCGTGCTGGTCGACGACGGCTCCAGCGATGGCACCGCCGCGGTGCTGCGCCAGCTGGCAGCGGCCACTCCGGAGCTGGTGGCGGTGCTGCTGCGCCGCAACTACGGCCAGACACCAGCCATGTCGGCCGGGTTTGATGTGAGCCGCGGCCGGGTGATCATCACGCTCGATGGCGATCTGCAGAACGATCCGGCTGATATCCCGATGCTGCTGGAGCAGCTCGAGCAGGGGTTTGATCTGGTGAGTGGCTGGCGCCATCAGCGCCAGGACAATGCCGTGAGCCGTCTGCTGCCCAGCAAGATCGCCAACCGTCTGATCGCCCGGGTGACCGGCGTGAAGCTGCATGACTACGGCTGCTCGCTCAAGGCCTACCGCCGCGAGCTGGTGGAGGACATGAACCTCTACGGCGAACTGCATCGCTTTCTGCCCGCTCTGGCCTTCATCGAGGGAGCGCGCATCAGTGAGGTGAAGGTGAACCACAACGCCCGCCAGTTCGGGCAGAGCAAATACGGCATCGATCGCACCTTCCGGGTGCTGATGGATCTGCTCACGGTGTGGTTCATGAAGCGCTTCCTGACCCGGCCGATGTATGTGTTCGGCTTCGGCGGTTTGCTGGGCATCGCCATCGGCTCGGTGTTGAGCGCCTACCTGTTGGTGGAGAAGCTGATGGGCGCTGAGATCGGCAATCGCCCCCTGTTGCTGGTGGCGGTGCTGGCGCTGATCGCCGGCGTGCAGCTCTTTTGCTTTGGCCTGCTGGCGGAGCTGCAGATGCGCACCTATCACGAAAGCCAGGGCCGGCCGATTTACCGGGTGCGCGAAACGTTGCGTGGTGGTTTGGCAGCAGCACGCTGAGCAGTGGCCGAGCTGCGGCCGCGGAAGTGGACCATC
>JBDKGF010000264.1:0-5271 GCA_039798305.1 Cyanobacteriota bacterium | reverse complement strand
TGCAACTGATGACGCTGCTGCAACTCGAACAAGGTCGCGGCAACGCAGCGCAGGCTCAGCTCAAGGCCCAGATCGAGACGGCGAGCAAACCGGCCGTGCAGCCCCAGGTGCTGCCGCTGGGGCTGCTGCTTGGTGATCTGCAGCAGCGGATGGGGCAAAAGGCAGCGGCAGGCGCCACCTACACCAAACTCTCCTCAGACTTTCCACGTGATCCGAGGCCGCTGCTGGCTCTCGCACTGTTGCGGCAGGAGCAGGGCGATACGAAGGCGGCTCAGGAGGCCCTGGCCCAGGCACGAAAGCGACAGCCGGGCAGCAAGGACAGCAGCCTCGATCGGGTGGCCGCCAGCTGGGGCATCAGCAACCTGCGGCAGGTGAAACCCTCCGCCGGATCCACGCCGCCCGATCCAGGCACAGTTAAGGAGCCTTCACCTGAGACGACGGGCCCGGGGTCTGAGCCGCGTTCAGCTCCTTGAGGGCGGCATCCACCGCATCACCCGGCGGCGTGGCGTCATCCATAGCCGTGCCGCGGCGAATCTTGTTCATCAGATCGATGGGATTGGCGGAGTCGAGGACCGAGCCCGGTTTCGACGTGCCGTTGCTGCCACCCGGGCCGTAGTCATAGATCTGCTTCTCCTGGGTGGACATGCCCCAGGAGCTGTAGTCGGCTCTGGCCGCCTGACCGCTGACGCCTGCAGCGATCAGCGCGATGACGCCGGCGCAGACCGCCGTGCTGTACCGAAGGGGGGAAGGGCGTCCCATCACCGTCCTGTGCGATCGCATGGTGGGAATCGTAGGGGGACCTTTCGGCAGAAGGTGGCGGCTGGGGCTGCGCAGGAACAATCCACTTCCAACCCCAGGTTGTCGTGGATATCCCAACCTGGACAGCACCAACCCGACAAGCACACCCGAGATCCCTCCCATGCGCATCGCCAGCTGGAACGTGAACTCTGTGCGCACGAGGCTTGATCAGGTGCTGGCCTGGCTGGAGCAGCAGCAGCCCGAGGTTCTCTGCCTGCAGGAAACCAAGGTGGCAGACGAGCTGTTCCCCCACAGCGCCTTCGAGTCACTGGGCTACAGCTGCGCCATCAGCGGTCAGAAGGCCTACAACGGCGTCGCCCTGATCAGCCGTCTACCGATGGAGGACGTGCAGGTGGGATTCACGGCGCTACTGCCCGAAGACCCCGAGGCGCCTGGCCTGAGCGAACAGAAGCGGGTGATCAGCGCCCTGATTGATGGCATTCGGGTGCTCAACCTCTACGTGCCCAACGGCAGTTCACTCACAAGCGAGAAATACGCCTACAAGCTGAAATGGCTGGCCTGCCTGAAGTGTTACCTGGCCGCCCAGGAGCAGCAGGGTGATCCACTCTGCATGGTGGGCGACTTCAACATCGGCCCGGAATCAGGCGATCTATATGATCCGGAGCGCCTCAGCGGCGGCATCATGGCCAGTGAGGCGGAGCGCCAGGCCCTGAAAGAAGCGCTGGCCGGACGACTCACGGATGCATTCCGCGTGTTCGAACCTGGCAGCGGACACTGGAGCTGGTGGGATTACCGCAGCGGAGCCTGGGATCGCGACCAGGGCTGGCGCATCGACCACATCTATCTCTCCGATGACCTGCTGGACTGTGCGACTGGATGCATCATCGACAAGAACCCACGCGGCAACATCCAGCCCAGCGATCACGCACCGGTAGTGGTGAATCTTGCCTGGGAAGACAATGCGGACGAGCAAGACGACTGGCACTGAGGGGTAGACGCCGAGCCACAGACCAGAGCACCCAAGCCGGATCAGAACCCGGCAGCACCAGCCTGATACTTGCGGACCCCAACACCACAACCAACAAGAATAGCCACAGCCATATTTATAACATCAACCAGGCAAGTACACCGACCCAATCAAGCCTCCAACAAAAGCAGGACGAAAACAACGGCGAATCGTTGACACATAGCCAAACTATCGCTTAACTAGCAAGCAGACTCGCTCGACCCAACATGTCACGCCTTTTCTGCCTGGCCATACCAATGGCCTTCCTGATCTGCCTGGGCCCCACACCCTCAGAAGCCCTGACCCAAAGCGATTCCCAGCAGGAATGGATCAGCCGGAGCTCCCAGAGCAAGAAAAAGCCGAAACACAAGAAGAACCATAAAAAACACCATCGCAATCACCACGCTTCATCAGCGCGCCCAACGACAGCATTCACGGGTTCATCCGAATTGCAGCTAGAGAAGACATCACAAGGCTGATCCTCTGGCGGCTACTTCGCCATGCAGGCCCTCGGCTTCAAACCACCTCGAGAGTGGCAAGAGACGAAGTCGGGTTGGTGATTTTCAACTCCTGCCAGCGCCGATGTGACTCGCCGCAGCTGCGCGGTGTTGGGAAGAGCTTGCCGGGATTGGCCAGACCCTGTGGATCAAAAGCCCGACGCACCAACTGCATCGTGGCCTGATCCTCAGGGCTGAACATCCAATCCATGTAACAGCGTTTATCGCTGCCGACACCGTGCTCGCCGCTGATGCTGCCGCCGGCATCGATGCACAGGCGCAGGATTGCGCCTCCCAGGGCCTTGACTCGCTCGTTCACGCCCTCTTCACCAGCGCGATAAAGGATCAGGGGGTGGAGATTGCCATCGCCGGCGTGAAACACGTTGGCCACCGCCAGACCGTGCTCAGCGCTGAGCCGATCAATCGCTGCCAGCACTCCCGGCAGAGCCGTGCGCGGCACCACACCGTCCTGCAGGTAATAACTGGGGAACTGACGGCCCAGCGCTGAAATCGCACTCTTGCGGCCCTTCCACAGCCGCGCCCGTGCCTCCTCACTCCAGGCCTCCCGCACGGCACCGGCACCGGCCTCCAGGCAAAGGCGGCTGGCGATCTCCACCGATTCCTTCACCTCAAGCTCGTGACCATCGAGCTCGATCAACAGCACCGCTGCCGCCTCGCGCGGATACTCATCCACCCCAAAAAAGTCATCCACCGCCTGGATGCAGGGGTTATCCATCATTTCCATCCCCGCCGGCAGCACCCCGGCACCGGTGATCAGCCGCACCGCCTCGCCGGCCGCTTCCATCGAGGCGAAATCCGCAAGCAGCACCGCCACCGTCTGCGGAGTGCGCAGCAACCGCAGCGTGACCGCGGTGGCAATGCCAAGGGTGCCCTCACTGCCGATGAACACGCCGCGCAGATCCAGACCCGGCATCTCCGGCAAACCTCCACCCAGGGTGGTGATCGAGCCATCCGGCAACACCACCTCCATCGCCAGAACGTGGTTGCTGGTGACACCGTATTTGAGGCAGTGCACTCCGCCGGAGTTCTCGGCCACGTTGCCGCCGATGCTGCAGGCCACCTGGCTGGAGGGATCGGGTGCGTAATAGAAGCCATCACCAGCCACAGCCCGGGTGACCCAGCTGTTGATCACCCCCGGCTGCACAGTGATTCGCTCATTGGCCAGATCCAGCTCGAGCACCTTGCGCATGCGGCTGGTGGCAATCACCAGGGCGGGCTGCTCCGCCAGCGCTCCCCCGGAGAGGCCGGTGCCGCTGCCGCGGGCGATGAAGGGCACCTCCAGCTCGGCGCAGAGCTTCACCACCGCCGCCACCTGCTCCGTTGTTTCCGGCAGCACCACCAGGGGAGGCTGATGGCGATTGAGGGTGAGGCCGTCGCAGTCGTAGGCCAGCAACTCCTGACGTTTGGACACCACGGCCCGCGGCGGCAGCAAGGGCCGCAGACGGCGTTGAAGCAAGCCCCAGTCAGGCGTCACAGGGTCGGGCAGTGGTGGCAAGACCTTAACGAGAGTTCCGCCACTGGACTCCCGGGCCTGCAATTGCGTAAGGATGGTGCGCTCAAGCTCCCGTCTACGGATTCCGTTTTGACTTCGGCACCTGTTTCAGCTCCCGTGCACAACACCACCCGGTCCCAGGAACTGTTCAGTGCCGCCCAGACGCTGATGCCCGGTGGCGTGAGCTCGCCGGTGCGCGCCTTCCGCTCCGTAGGCGGGCAGCCGATCGTGTTTGACCGCGTCAAGGGCGCCTACGCGTGGGACGTAGACGGCAACCGCTACATCGATTACATCGGCAGCTGGGGCCCTGCGATCTGCGGCCACGCCCACCCCGAGGTGATCGCGGCGCTTCACGACGCCCTTGAGAAGGGCACCAGCTTCGGCGCCCCCTGCGCCCTGGAGAACCAGCTTGCGGAGATGGTGATCGACGCCGTGCCGTCGGTGGAGATGGTGCGCTTCGTGAACAGCGGCACCGAGGCCTGCATGTCGGTGCTGCGCCTGATGCGCGCCTTCACCGGCCGCGAAAAGATCATCAAGTTCGAAGGCTGTTACCACGGCCACGCGGACATGTTCCTGGTGAAGGCCGGCTCCGGTGTGGCCACCCTCGGCCTGCCCGATTCCCCCGGTGTGCCGCGCACCACCGCCGCCAGCACCCTCACCGCCCCCTACAACGATCTGGAAGCGGTGAAGCAGCTCTTCGCCGAGAACCCCGGTGAAATCGCTGGCGTGATCCTCGAGCCTGTGGTGGGCAACGCCGGCTTCATTACCCCCGAGCCCGGCTTCCTCGAGGGCATCCGCGAGCTCACCAAAGAGAACGGTGCGCTGCTGGTGTTCGACGAGGTGATGACCGGCTTCCGCATCAGCTACGGCGGAGCCCAAGCCAAGTTCGGCATCACCCCCGATCTCACCACCATGGGCAAAGTGATCGGTGGCGGTCTGCCTGTGGGCGCCTACGGCGGCCGCGCCGACATCATGAGCATGGTGGCGCCCGCTGGCCCCATGTATCAGGCCGGCACCCTCAGCGGTAACCCCCTGGCGATGACCGCCGGCATCAAGACCCTGGAGCTGCTGAAGCAACCCGGCAGCTACGAGCGCCTTGAGGCGATCACCAAGCGCCTGATCGACGGCATCCTGGAGGGCGCACGCAGCGCCGGCCTACCGATCACCGGCGGCTCGATCAGCGCCATGTTCGGCTTCTTCCTCTGCGAAGGCCCGGTGCGCAACTTCGAGGAAGCCAAGGCGGCTGACACCGTGCGGTTCGGCAAGCTGCACCGCGCCATGCTCGAGCGCGGCATCTACCTGGCCCCCAGCGCCTTCGAAGCCGGCTTCACCTCTCTGGCTCACTCCGACGAGGACATCGACGCCACCATCGCCGCCTTCCGCGAATGCTTCGCAGCGGTGGCCTGAGTCCCGCCGATCCGCCCACGGCCAGACGACGCGGCAGCGCCCGTCTGGCTGTTGCCCTAGGGGCAGTGCTGGGCTTACTGGCCCTGCTC
>JBDKGF010000263.1:0-4349 GCA_039798305.1 Cyanobacteriota bacterium | reverse complement strand
GTCGTCCGCTGGCGTGCCCTACGGACAAGCGTTGGCCGCCGGTGAAGCGGTGCGCATCCTCACCGGCGCGGTTGTGCCGGAGGGGAGTGAGCGGGTGCTGCCCCAGGAATTGGTGGCGCTGGAGGGCGAGCAGCTCGCACTGGTGAAACCCTGCGGGCCCAATGCCTGGATTCGCCAACCCGCAGAAGAAGCCGCCCCTGGCCAGGAGCTGGTGCCGGCTGGTCAGCGGTTGGGGGTGGCAGATCTGGGGCGCCTGGCCAGCTGCGGCGTGCAGCAGCTGCGGGTGACCCGCCGGCCGCGATTGGGCCTGTTGATCAGCGGTGATGAACTGCTGCCGGCCGGGGTGGAGCGGGGCCCGGGCCAGATCTGGGAGAGCAATTCGGCCCTGCTCACGGCGTTGTTGCAGCGGTTGGGATACAACGTGGCTGATCAGCGCGTGGTTGTTGATCAACCGGAGCCCTTGCGCGCCGCTCTGCGGGAGTTGGCGCAGGGTTGTGATGTGGTGGTGAGCACAGGCGGCGTGTCGGCGGGCGATAGCGACTGGATCCGGCCGCTCGTGGAGGAACTGGGAGCGGTGCGCTTCTGGAAGCTGTTTCTCAAGCCCGGGCGCCCCTTTGCCTGGGGGCAGGTGGCGGGGGTGCCGTTTTTCGGGCTGCCGGGTAATCCGGTGGCGGCAGCGATTACTGCGTTGCAACTGCTCTGGCCGGCGCTGCAGCGGCTGGAGGGTGCGGAGCTGCAGCTATTGCCGCGGCTGAAGGTGCGGCTTGAGGCGCCGCTGCGCCGGGGTGCTGGTCGGCCCGAGCTGGCTAGGGCTCAGCTGGCGGTGGCGGCTGATGGCGGGCTCTGGGCGCGGAGCGAAGGCTCGCAGGCCTCTTCACGCATCGGTTCACTCCAGGGGGCCGATCTGCTGCTGGAGATTCCGGCGGAGCTGGGGGCCCTGGAGGCCGGCACGGAGCTGTGGGCACAGCTGTTGCGGTTGCCGGTGTTTTGAGTTCAGAGCGGTGTGTTGCCGCTCAGCCACTCGCTGCTGCCGTCGGTGTGCCACTCGCGCTTCCAAAAAGGGGCGTGGTGTTTGAGGGCCTCGAGCAGCTCCTGGCAACAGCGCTGAGCGGGGCCGCGGCGGTCGGCGCCGATGGCCACCAGAACGATTGCTTCGCCCGGGAGCACCCGGCCGATCCGGTGTTGCACCAGGCAGCGGCTCACCCCGTGGCGGTTGCAGCACTCCTGGGCGAGGCGCTCCAACTGCTGCTCGGTCATGCCGGGATAGTGCTCGAGCTCCAGGGCCTCCAGGGCGCGGCCATCTGTGGTGATGCCGCGCACCCTGCCAATGAACTGAGCTTCAGCGGCGCTTGCCGCAATCCCGCTCTGCGCCTGCTCTTGCTGCCAATGCTCCAGCACAACGAGCGGTTCAAAGCCGGTGCTGTGGAGGTCGATCTTGAGCTGCATGGCCTCAGTGTCAGCCCCCACTGATCGGGGGTAGAAAGGCGAGCTCATCGCCCGGCTGCAGGGGGGTGTCGGCGTCGGCGAACTCCCGGTTGATCGCGATACGCACCTGCGGATCGAGCTCGCCAGAAAGCTGCAGGTGCAACCAGAGCTCACGGGGTGTGGGCCCTGCAGCGCAGCCAGGGTTGGTCGGCCAGTGGTGTTCACCCCAGCCGGCTCGCTCGCGCAGCTCAGCGAACAGCAGGATCCTGATTGTTCCCACACTTGGGACAGCCACGCCCACAACGCTAACCATCGCTGCGTGAACTCCCTTGCGACGATGACGTCTGCCCCTGCGCTGCCGACTTGAGCCTCGCCATCGCCCTGCTCACGGTGTCCGATACCCGCACCCTGGCGGATGACCGCTCAGGTGATGCGCTGCAGCAGCGGCTCGAGTCCGATGGGCACCGGCTGGCGGAGCGCCGCATCGTGCCTGACAACCGCTATCAGATCCGGGCGGAGCTGAGCCGCTGGATCGCCAATCCTGAGGTGCAGGTGGTGATCAGCAGCGGCGGCACGGGGCTCACCGGCCGGGATGGCACGCCGGAAGCGGTGGCACCCCTGCTGGATAAAACGATCGAGGGCTTTGGAGAGCTGTTCCGGGTGCTCTCATTTGAATCAATCGGCACCAGCACGCTGCAGAGCCGCTGCTTGGCTGGCGTGGCCAATGGCACGGTGATTTTTGTGCTTCCCGGATCGCTGGATGCGGTGGAAACCGCCTGGGATCGCTTGATCTCAGCTCAGCTCAACGAAGCCACGCGCCCCTGCAACCTGGTGCAGCTGCTGCCCCGCCTCACGGAGCCGGCCGGGTGAGCCGGTTGCGTCGTCTGCATGTGGCAGCCCGGCGCGAACGTCGCCGCGGCCGGCGCTATCAGCCCCGCTTTCACCTCAACCAGATCGGCGTCACCTCGCTGGCGGCGCTCTGTGCGGTGTTGTTGTTGGGTCTGCTCTCCCTCTGGAGCGGTCAGGTGTTGATCGTGGCGCCCTTGGGTGCGTCGTGCGTGCTGCTGTTTGGCTACCCCGCCAGCCCCCTGGCGCAGCCGCGCAACATCGTGCTCGGCAATGGCCTTGGTGGCTTGGTGGGTGTGGCCTTGGTGAGCAGCGCAGGCCAGGGGCCGCTGGTGCTGGCTCTGGCCGTGGGCCTCACGATCCTGTTGGGCCAGCAGCTGCGCTGCCTGCATCCCCCCGCCGGGGGTATGGCTTTTCTGGCGGTGTATCTGAAGGTGGTCTGGGGCTTTCTGCTCTTTCCCGTGTTGAGCGGTTCGCTGCTGTTGGTGCTGCTGGCCTGGGCCTTCAGCCGCTGGGTGCCCGGTGCTTCTCCTTATCCCCAGCATTGGTTGTGACTGGTGCGGCGTGGTTGCTTCCCATCGCCCTGGCGGTTGTGGCCTTCCTGTATGCCTCGGTTGGCCACGCCGGCGCTTCCGGCTACATCGCGGTGCTCGCTTTGGCCGGGTTGCCGGCGGAGCAGATCAAACCACTGGCCTTGATCCTCAACACGTTTGTGGCCAGCGTGGGCTGCTGGAATTTTTTGCGGGCGGGTCACCTGCCGTGGCGCCGAATCTGGCCGGTGTATCTGCTGGCGATTCCAGGGGCCTTCCTGGGGGGATGGCTGAACTTGCCGTCGTTCTGGTTTCGCCGCCTGGTGGGTGCGGTGCTGTTGTTTTCCGCTTGGCGGTTGGGGCGCGCTCCTGTGGATCCCCCCACGTTGCGGGAGCCGCCGCGGCTGTTGTTGCTAGTCGCAGGCGGGAGCCTCGGTGTGTTGGCTGGGCTCACCGGTACAGGGGGTGGCGTGTTTCTCACGCCACTGATGCTTCTGCGCCGCTGGTGCAGCACTCGTGAGGCCGCGGCTGTATCGGTGTTGTTCATCCTGTTCAACTCGATCGCGGGCCTGGCGGGGCTTGTGGTGGCCAGGCCCGGTGCCTTGCTTGTGCTTGGGGGCTTCGAGTGGCTCCTGGTGCTGATTCCTGTGGTGCTTGCCGCTGCGATCGGTTCGCGTTTGGGCAGCCGCCACTGGCCCGTGGCCTGGATCCGGCGCTGCCTGGCGGTAGTGCTGCTGTTGGCCTCGCTGAAGTTGCTGGGGCTGACTGCGTTGCTCTAGCCGCCCAGGTAGGCCATCTCGGCATGCTCGCGGCCGGCGGCGCTGGCTTGGCGCTCTTCGCTGTAGCGGTCGCGCCGCATGCGCCACAGCTGGGTTAAGGCTTGCTCCAGGTCGTTGCGATCGCTGCTGGGCTGTAGCCAGGGCTTGAGATCCAGGCCACTGCTCGGGGCGGCAAACAGGCAGGTGTAGGCCACCCCATCGGCGGTGACGCGCAGGCGGTTGCAGTCGCCGCAGAACGGTTGGCTCACGGAAGCCACCACGGCGATCCGGCCGGCGCCATCGCGGTAGCGCCAGCGGCGGGCGGTGCTGTGTCGATCCCGCCCGATCGCCTCGAGTGGCCAGCGGGCACTGATGCGCTCGGCCATCTCGCTGGCATTCACCACATCGGCCGGGCTCCAGCCGTTGCGGTTGCCCACATCCATATATTCGATCAACCGCAGTTCCAGGCCCTGCCTGCGGCCGAGCGCGGCCAAGGGCAGCAGTTGATCGTCGTTGCGGCCGAGCTGAATCACGGTATTGAGCTTGAGAGCTCCCGCCGCTGGATCGAAGCCCGCATCCCGCGCATGCCCGATCGCGGTCAGCACCGCCTCCAGCGTTCGCTCGCCGGCTTTGGCATCGCTGAGGCCGGCCATGCGGGCCACGCTGGAGCCATCGGCGCCATCGAGGCTGAGGGTGATGCGATCGAGGCCCGCCTGCCGCAGGGCTCGAGCGCGGCTGGCGCTGAGCAGGGTGCCGTTGCTCGTGAGCGCGATCTCCCGCAGGCCCTGGG
>JBDKGF010000262.1:0-4237 GCA_039798305.1 Cyanobacteriota bacterium | reverse complement strand
AGGGGATGGAAGAGCTCAACATCGGCCACACGATCGTGGCGCGCGCCCTGGCGGTGGGCCTGGAGGAGGCAGTGCGGCAGATGAAGGCTTTAGTTCAGAATCCCCGCCGGGAACCCCTGTTCGGCAGCACCAGTTCATGACCCAGTACCACTTCGTGGCCGCCAGCGAGACCTTCCTCACGGTGGAGGAGCCCCTCGATGAGGTGCTGCGCGAGCGGGTGCGCAACTACGGCGAACAGGGCAAGGAGATCGATTTCTGGCTGGTGAAGCGTCCGGCCTTCCTGAACGCTCCCGAGCTGAAGGCGATCGCCGATCAGGTGCCCCAGCCCGCCGCAGCCGTGGTCTCCACCGACGCCAAGTTCATCGAGTTCATGAAGCTGCGGCTGGAGTTTGTGGCCAAGGGCAGCTTTGAAGCCCCCAGCGCCTCGATCCCCGACGCCCTGGCCAGCGCCGCCTGAGGCGCGCCCTCAGAACAGGCCGAACAATTTCTTGCGGGGAGCGGGCTCGGCGCCCTCCCCAGACGGGTTGGCTTTGCCCTGGTCGCCGTCCTGCTGGTAGCGGGGTTTGGCATCACCGATCGTGAGCAGGGCCTCCTTGTTCTTCCACCAGATCCAGTCGCGGATGGGAGGAGTGCGGACCAGCTCAGCGCGGGTCAGACCCAGCCCCAGCTTGCGGGAGGCATCAAGCAGCACCTCCACCATCTGATCGCCGTTGCTGCAGTTGGCCAGAGCCTCATTGGTGCGCTTGGCCCCATCGAGCGCTTTCACCAGGATCGAAACGCGCTGCCCCACCGACAGCGTGCGCGGATCCGTGGGCTGGCTGTCCATCAGCGCTGATGTGATTGCCGGAAGGTTAATGGCGTTGCAGGGATGACAGAACCACGGCCGAGTGGCAAGACTGGATGCAACGCGCCGTCTGCATGACGTCTTTCCAGCGCCGCCCCCATCACTGGGTGATCGGTGACGTTCATGGCTGCGCCGATGCCCTTGAGCAGCTGCTGCTGCGTCTTCCCGCCGGCGATCGGCTGATCTTCTGCGGCGATGCGATCAACCGTGGCCCGGCCATCGAGGCCAGCATGGAGCGCATCTGGGGCCTTGTGGAATCGGGCCGCGCGGTGTGGCTGCGGGGCAATCACGAGCAGGACCTGATCAGTGGCCTGCAGCACGGCGACTGGCAGGCCGAGCGTCGCCTGGCCGGCTGCGACACCTTCCGCCAGCTGGGCGAGCAGCGCTGCAGCCAGTGGTTCGAGCGGCTGCAGCACCTGCCCCTGGCCTACTGGGGTGAAGGCTGGGTGGCCACCCATGCCGGCTTCGATCCGAGCAGCTGGCAGCCCGATCTGCGGGTGCGTCTGGATTTCTGGCAGAACTACGACGGCCGCTTCGGTGACGTGGTGATCGGCCACACCCCCGGCCCCCACGTGCGCCGGCTCCATCACATCGTGATGGTGGATACGGGCGCCTGCTACGGCGGCGCTCTCAGCGCCTACTGCCCCGAAACCCAGGCGGTGATCGCTGTGCCGGGCCTGCGGACAGAGCAGGCCACACCGCTGCCCTGGTTCCGCGCCCGTTCACCGGAGCCGGCCGCCGCCCTGAGCTGAGCCTTGCTGACGCTGTATCGCAGCAATCGCGCCGAACTGCTGGCCCAGGTTCTGGCGGCTCAGCTGCAGCTGGAGCCACCCGGGCCGCTGGAGCAGGTGCAGGTGGTGGTGAACACCTGGCCCACCAGCCGCTGGCTGGGGGAGCAGATCGCCACAGGCATCGACGCCGGCATCGCCGCCAACCTGCGCTTTCCCTTCCCCACCAGCCGGCTGCGCCAGCTGGTGGATCACTGGTACGGCCACAGCGAGACCACCGGCCCCGACCCCTGGCGTGCCCAGAACCTGGTGTGGCCACTGCTGGAGCAGTTGCCCGCCCTGCTCGAGCAGCCCGAGGCCGCACAGCTGCAGCGCTGGCTGCAACAGCGCCAGGGACACAGCCGGCTGCATCAGCTGGATCGTCCTCTCTGGCAGCTGGCCCGTGCCATCGCCGATGCCATCGACGACTACGGCCTCTATCGCCCGGCGATGCTCGAGGCCTGGCTGCAGGACAACGCTGTGGACGGCCGCGGCCAGGCACTCGCCCCAGCGCTGCTCTGGCAGCCGCTGCTCGTGCGCAGCCTGGCGGAGGCGCTGCCCGGCGAACCCTTCGGGCTGCGGGCCCTGGCTCTGATCCGCCGGCTGCAGCAGGGCTGGCGGCCGGACACTGGCAACGACCAACCGCTCAGGCTATTCGGCCTGAGCAGCCTGGCGCCGGTGCAGGTGGAGCTGCTGCAGGCGATCTCGGCCTGCCAGGCCGTGGAGCTCTATCTGCTCACCCCCTGCCGCAACCTCTGGCAGCGGCGTGAGGGCGCCGGCAGTCGCGATCCACTGAGCAGCGAGTGGCTGCTGGAGGTACCCGGGCTGGAGGCGCGGTTCGGGCGGCTGGGGGCTGAGTTTCAACAGCTGCTCGAGGGCAGTGGCGAGAGCCAGCTGGGGGAATGGCGCGAAGGCGATCTGTTCTTTGCGCCCGCCGCTGTGGCCGCCGAGCAGGGCCGCGCCGCTTCACTGCTGGAGCAACTGCAGGAGCGGCTGGCCAGCGGCAGTGCCGATGGCGAAGCCGCCGAAGCGCTGCAGGCCCCACCCGGCGACACCTCACTGGAGTTCCATGCCTGCCCCGGCCGGCTGCGCCAGCTGCAGGTCCTGCGGGATCGCCTGCTGCAGCTGCTCGCCGCCGATCCCAGCCTCGAACCGCGCGACATCCTGGTGATGACCCCGCAGGTGGAGGCCTTCGCACCGCTGGTGGGGGCGGTGTTCGGCGACAGCGGCGCCACCGGCGTGACCCTGCCCTGGCGTCTCACCGACCGCAGCCAGCAGAGCGAGGCGGGCATCAGCCAGGGACTGCTCGAACTGCTGCAGCTGGGGGGAGAACGCTTCACCGCCTCGGCCCTGGAGCGGCTACTGGCCTGCACGCCCCTGCTTGAGGCCCAGGGGCTCACGGGGGACGATGCCGCCGCCATCAGCCGGGTCCTGCAAGAGGCCGGCTTTCGCTGGGGGCTCGATGGCGCGGATCGCGGCGGCGACGACAGCCACAGCCTGCAATGGGCCCTGGATCGTCTCGTGCTCGGCCTGGTGCTGCCGGAGCAGCCCGGCCTGGCTCCCGGCAACTGCGCTCCCCTGGCGATGGAGGGCAGCCTCGAGCAGCAACAGCGCTGGATCGCCCTGCTCAGGACCCTGCTCCAGCACCTGCGCTGGCTCGGGCAACCGCGCACACCGGCGCAGTGGATCACGGGCCTGCGGCAGCTGCTCAGCGCCCTGTTCGCCGAAGGCGGTGAGCGCGCCTGGGAGCTGCAGAGCATTCAGGCCGCCCTGGCCGATTGGAAGGCGGTGGCGGAAGCCAGCGCACTGGAACTGGCGGCGCCGGTGGTGGCGGAGTTGCTGGGGGAGCGGCTGAGCGAGGGCAGCGGCCGTTTCGGGCATCGATCCGGCGCCCTCACGATCAGCGCCCTGGAGCCGATGCGCGCCATTCCCCACAAGGTGGTGGTGCTGATGGGTCTGGATGCCGGTGCCTTCCCGCGCCAGCGGCAGCGGCCCGGCTTCCACCTGCTCGAGCAACAGCGCCAGCTGGGGGATCCGAGCAGCGGCGATCAGGATCGCTACGTGCTGCTCGAAAGCCTGCTCTCGGCGCGGCAACACCTGCTGGTGAGCTGGAGCAACCGCGATGAGCGCACCGGTGAAACGCTCGAGGCCTCCACGCCGGTGCGGCAGTGGCTGGAATGGCTGAGCCGCGAACTGCCGCAGCTGCCCCTGCGGGTGCACTGCGCCAACCCGCTCGAACGGGCCAATTTCCTGCCCGCCGAACCCTGGCCGCCCGCCAGCTGCGATCGCCGCCTGCTGCAGGCCCGCCAACAGCTCGAGCAGGGGCTGGCGGCACCACCCGAGCGGGGGCTGGCCTTCAGCGCCATAGCTGGGCCGCCAGCGCAGGAGGCGGAGGCCGCGGCCACTCCAGAGCAGGCCTGGCGGGCGCTGCGCCAGTGGCTGGAGCAGCCGCAGCGCCGCTGGCTGGACGACCTGGGGCTGCGCCCCCGCGAGGTCGACCACCCCGTGCTCGATCGCGACGCCCTGGAGCTGGGGGAACGGGAGCGGGCAGCGCTGCTGCGCCAACAGCTCGATCCGCTGCCCACCGCGCTGCCCGATTGGCATCAGCTGGAGCGGGGCACGGGCC
>JBDKGF010000261.1:0-2560 GCA_039798305.1 Cyanobacteriota bacterium | reverse complement strand
CATCCGGGCCTGCTCACCCCAGGACTTGAAGTGCTGATCCCAGAGATCGACCGTACGGATGGGCTCTCCATCCGCCAGCACCGAGAGCCAGGCCTCAGGCTCAGCCAGCACTGCGATGGATCCGGATCGCTCGATCCGCACCGCAAGGACACGCTCCAGCTCATGGCCCCGGTCGCTTTCCAGCACCCCCAGAAACGTGCAGAGCAGCGCGGGAGCTGGGATGTTCAGCCCAACCGCGCTGACGCGACGATCCAGCCAGGTGTCCGCCTCGCCGAACCGAAGATTGCGGACCCGATCAAGGGCTCGTCGCACGATCGGATGGGCACGGCCCAGATACCCGAGGTCACGCCCGCTCTCATCACGGCAGCGCTTGGCATCGCTGGTGAGATGCAAGGTGCGCTGTTCGGCGTCGTAACCGGGGATGTCATGCAAGCCGTGGGTCCAGGCGGGCGGCAGCCGCAACACCACATCAGCGCCGGCCCCAGAACGGCTGGCTTCCGTTTCAACGGAGCCCCCATCGGATTCCAGGGCCTGGCAGACAAAGCCCATCAGCTCGACGGCTCCCAGCCGCTCGCCCTCTGATCGGGCCTGCTCCGCTTCCGCCAGCAAGCGAGCCTCGGCGTTCAGGCCCACCTCACCCAGCCAGCTGCTGGTCTTGGCCGCCTTCTCGTAGCCCGCCATCGCCCGTTCCACCTCCGCAAGCAGGTCGCGGTAGGCGGCTGAACCGGTGTCTTCCTCCTCCGCATCCTCCAGCTGGCGGATCTCCCGGCCGGGGGGTGCAAACAGCGTCTCTTCCTCTTCTCCCAGACCCTCCAACAGCCGTACGGTCTGAGCGTCTTCTGTGGTGATGCCACCGAGGGTGTTGGGCACAAACGTGAGCCGAGCCCGCTGTCGCTCGTACTTGGCAACTAGCCGCAGTAGAAGCCGTTCCTCAAACGTGCCGGCAAGGTAGAGATACCGAACGTCAGGGTCGTAGCGCTGGCCGTAGCGGTCGATGCGGCCGTTGCGCTGCTCCAGTCGGTTGGGGTTGTAAGGCAACTCCAAATGGATCAGGTGGTGGCAGCGTTCATGCAGGTTCAGACCTTCGGCGGTGGCGTCGGTGCTCACCAGCACCAGACCGTCTTCATGGCTGAAGCGCTCGGTGATCGTGCTGCGCTCCTGGGCATGCTCTGGGCGGCCGCTCACGGCCAGCACCTCACCGTCCAGATCTCCCTGGCGCAAGGCGTTCTCCAGAAAGGCCACCAGTGCGTCTTGGCTGTCGGTGTATTCGGTGTAGACGAGCACATTCGCCCCTGGTGAGGCTTCGCGAATCGCCTGCAGTTCTGCCAGCGCCAGCCGCAGCTTGGGGTCTTCCCCCAGGGCTGCCTCCGCCATCTCCACCAAACCGTCCAACGCCTCCCCGGTGGTGGCAATGCGGCGGCCGCGATCCCGTTCGCGTCGTTGAGTGCGCAGCAGGTCCTCGATGCGACCGGCAATGTCCTCGAGGCCGGTTTCGGTGAGGTCGGCCGCCATGTCCTCCGCTTCCAAGGCGGCGCGGTCCTGCTCTTCCTCAAACGACAACGAGCCGTAGCGCTCCAGCCGCTGCTGGTACTCCCGCAGGCTGCGCAACCGTTGCTTGCGGGTTTCGGAGTCCGTGACGCGAGACTCGATCAGCTCGCGGTAGCGATCACGGATCACGGCCAGCGTGTTGCGGCAGGCCGCCACCGTGGACACCGAGCGCTTGAGCAGCGACACGAAGGCCAGCACCTCCCCAAAACGGCGCTGCCTCACGGCCTGCCGCAGGCGAGGCGCCACGGCTGCGAGCAGCGCCTGCTGGAAGGCCGTGAACTCCGGCTGTTCTGCTGCGTTGAACACCACCGCCCGTGGTGTCACCTGACGGGTGCGGAACAGCGGTTCGCCTGTTTCAGGGTTCTTGATGTGGTTCTTGAGCCGTCGCACCACGTGCTGCCGGTATCGATCAGCTCTGAGCCCTCCTCGGCCGTCCACCAAGCTTGGATCCAGCAGCTCCACCAGCGAGGAGAAGTGGGGATCGAACCCGTCGTGGGGCGTGGCGGTGAGCAGCAACAAGCCATCACAGCGGCTAGCCAACACCTCCGCCAAGCGACGCCGGCGCGAGTCCTCCCAATCGCCGCTGCTGCCAAGCCGAACACAGTGGTGGGCCTCATCGAGGATCACGAGATCCCAGACGGTGCGCTCCAGCTCCTGCAGCACCTTCTCCTGCTTGGCGAAATCCACCGAGGTGAGGCAGTAGGAGACGTGGTCAAAGGGGTTGGCGCCCAACACCAGCTCCCGGCGACGCTCCTGCAGCTCACCGGCGCTGCGCACCGTCTCGAAGCGCAAGCCAAAGCGTTCGCGCATCTCCCGCTGCCACTGCTCCAGCAGGGGCCCGGCTGGCGACACGATTAGGATGCGGTGGGCACGGCGGCGGGCGATCAGCTCCGCCATCACCAGGCCCGCCTCCACCGTCTTGCCCAGGCCCACCCCATCAGCCAGCAGAAGCCTCGGACGGCTCATTCGCAGGGCTCGCATCACAGGTACGAGCTGGTAGGGCGCGATGTCC
>JBDKGF010000260.1:0-4429 GCA_039798305.1 Cyanobacteriota bacterium | reverse complement strand
GCTGCCTGAACGAGCAACCGGCTCTGGCGCTTCAGCTCCATCTGGCGTACGGCCAGGCGTGCCAGCCGCTCCAGGGCTTCGATCTGAGCGTCGTGCAGCTGGCGGGGCTGCTGATCGACGGCGCAGAGGCTGCCGAGGGCCAGGCCATTGCTGGAGATCAGCGGGAAGCCGGCATAGAAGCGAATGTGCGGCTCCTGGATCACCAGGGGGTTGTCGCAAAAGCGGGGATCGTCGAGTGCGTCGTTGATGATCAGCGGCGTGCGCTGCAGGATCGTGTGGCCGCAGAAGGAGATATTGCGCGGTGTTTCCTTGGCATCCAGCCCGATGCAGCTCTTGAACCACTGGCGGTTCTCATCCACCAGCGAGATGATGCCGATCGGTGTGCCGGCGATATCGCGCACGAGGGCACCGATGTCATCGAACGCCGGTTCATCCGGGCTGTCGAGCACGCCGTAGCTGCGCAGTTCCTGCAGCCGTGCAGCGTCGTTGGAAGGGATGGGGGCCTGCAGCATCGGTGCAGGTGGAGCCGAGGTGCTGCAGAAACGCTAAGCAGGCTGAGCCGTGTTGTCAGTCCCCGTTTGAGGACGTTGGCATGGGCGCGCTGATCAGTTGCTTCAGCTGCTCGGGCGGCATGGGCCGGCCGAGCAGAAAACCCTGAAAACTGTCGCAACCCAGCTCCAGCAGATGCTGGCGTTGGTTTTCGTTTTCCACCCCCTCAGCCAGACAGCTCAGCCCCAGCTCATGCGCCATCAGGATCGTGGCCTTGACGATGCTGCGATCGGAAGCGTTGCTGGCGAGATCCTGCACAAAGCAACGATCGATCTTGAGCCGTTGCAACGGCAGTCGTTGCAGGCTGGCCAGGGAGGAGAAGCCGGTCCCGAAGTCGTCGATGGCCAGGCTCACCCCGGCTGCGGCGAGGTTGTTGAGGGTGTTGGCCGCGGCCTGGGGGTTGCTGATCAGCACCGTTTCGGTGAGCTCCACCTCCAGCAGGGAGGGCTGCACCTGCCAGTGCTCACACAGGCAGAGCAGCTGCTGATCGAGGGGCTCCTCCTCGGGATCGAGCTGATGGCCCGACACGTTGATCGCCACGCGCGGCAGGTGGAGCCCGTCGCGCTGCCAATGGCTCAGCTGCGTGATCGCCTGCTCCAGCACCCAGCGACCCAGGGGGCGGATCAGGCCGCTCTGTTCCGCCAGGGGGATGAAGCGCCCCGGTGGAATCTCCTCGCCACGCCGGGTATGCCAGCGCAGCAGTGCTTCCGCACCGATCAGGCGCTGCTCGCGATCCCACTGGGGTTGGTAATGGAGAAGCAGCTCCTCGCGTTCGATCGCCCGGGCCAGGCGTTGTTCAAGATCGAGGGTGTCGCGGATTTTCTGGCTCAGGGCGGTGGAGTAGGCCCTGATCGAGCCCTTGCCCTGACGCTTGGCTTCCGTGAGCGCGGTGTTGGCCCACTGCAGCAGGCTGGAGGCGTCACTGCCGTGGTCGGGCGCGATGCTCACGCCCACGCAGGCGCTCAGCTGAACCGGCAGTGGGTCCTCTAGCCGCGGCACCACCTGATGCAGGGAGTGCTCCAGTTGCTGGGCCAGCTGCAGGGCCTCCGCCAGGCTGCCCACGTTGTTGCTGCGCACCACCAGGAAGGTGTCGCTGTCGAGGCGGGCCAGCCAGTCGCTCGGCTGCAGCTGCTGGCGCAGGTGTTCGCCGCTCCAGTGGAGTAGCTGGTTACCTACCTCCACGCCAAAGCTGTCGTTGATGCTCTGAAAGTTGTCGAGATCGAGGCAGAGGACGGCGATCTGACGGTTGTAGGGGAGTTCGCGGATCCGCTGCTCGAGGTAGCCGATCGAGGCCAGCCGGTTGGGGAGGCCGGTGATGCCATCGGTGCGGGTGGCCTGCTCCAGCTCCAGATTGCGCTGGTGGCTGAGGGTTTGCAGTGTGCTGATGCTGTGCAGCGCCTTGCCGTCGTCGTTGCAGATGGTTTCGCCGCGGTGCAGCACCAGGACGATGCGCTCGTTCTTCAGCTGGAGGCGATGTTCGAGGCGGAAGGGACGGCCGCTCAACCACGACTGGCGCACGCTGGCCGCCACCAGATTGCGGTCATCGGGATGAACCCGCTCTAGCAGCAGCTCGAAGCTGGCCGGCAGATGTGGGTCGATGTCCAGGATTCGATAGGTCTGCGGCGACCAGATCACGGCGCCGCTGTGGTGATCAATCCGCCAGCTGCCACATTGCTGCAGCCGCTCCGCCTCTGCCAGCAGCGCGAAGGTGTCTGTCAGTTCGGGTGGGCCCAACTCGCTCAATCAAGGCTGCATCGGGCAGCTCTGATCACCGTGATCGCTGCAGCTTAGGGAGCGTTGCCGGCCTCGCCTGCGGGTTGTCAGAGCCCAGGCCCTGCCTAGCCTGGGCCATGACCAACCGCTTGGCGCGCTCCACCCTGCACCGGATCCGGGGAGGATCCGTCGCCGCCCTGAGCGCTGCTGCGGCCCTTGTGGTTCTGGCAGGTTGCCAATGGAGTCGGCCCAGCATTGAAGTGCCGGTGTCGAATTGGCCCGGCTACGAATACATGTACCTGGCCCACAAGCTGGGCCTCGATCACCGCGCCGGGCTCACGATCAAGCCGTTGCAATACCCCGATCCGCAGACGATCGTGCACGCCTATCTGCGCGGCGATGTGCCGTTGGCGCAGCTCACCACGGTGGAGGCGGTGGATCTCTGCAGCCGTGCCCCAAGCCGCTGCCCTGTGATCGTGCTGATCCTGGATGAATCGCGGGGAGGCGATCAGATCGCCGTGGCCCGTTCACTGCCCAGCCTGGCTGCGCTGAAAGGGCAGCCCGTGGCCGTCACCTTCTCCACCCTGGGCCCCTATGTGCTCAGCCGCGCCCTGGAGCAGCAGGGGTTGGACATCACCGATGTGCAGCTGCGCAACATTCCCCTGGCCCAGATGCCCGCTGCCCTGCGCAGTGGCACTGTGAAGGCGGCGGTGTTCTTCCCGCCCTTCAGTGATTACGCCGCCCGCGACGGGCTGTCGCGCACCCTGTTCGACAGCCGTTCCATTCCCGGCGAGGTGTTTGACGTGCTGGCGGTGGACCCCCAGTACCTCGCTCGCCACGGCGACACGATCACCGCTTTGATTCGTGCCTGGGCAGCAGCCCATCAGGCGGCCCGCCGCAACCCCACCCGAACGCTTGCCCTGGCGGCTCAGCGCGAGCAGCTCAGCCCTGAGGAATACCGCAAGGCGGAGCAGGGCCTGGTGTATTTCAGCCTGGACCAACAGCGGCCGATGCTCCAGCCCGGCGGGGTGTTGGCCCGCAATCTCAAAGCCGTGCAGGCTGTGCAGGAACGGCTCAGGCTCACGGCCCCTGGTGCGCCGGTGCCCAAGGTTGAGCCGCGCTATGTGGAGGCAGCCCGATGATCCGGCCTCGCCTGATTGCTGCAGTGGTGGCTTCGGCTGGGCTGGCCATGAGCCTCGGCGCCTGCCTGGGGCCATGGCAGGACCGCCAGGTGCGGCTGGCGATCGTGGATTGGCCGGCTTACGAATACTTCTATCTGGCCAGCCGCAAGGGGCTGGATCGTGAGCAGGGCTATCGCCTGCAGGTGAATCAGTTCGGCTCCCTTCAGGATCAGCGGCGTGCCTTCAGCCGCGGTGATGTGGAGGCGATCACCACCACCCTGCCGGAAGCGATCGCCATCTGCCGTGAGGTGCCGGCCCGCTGCCCCGTGATCGTGCTGGTGCTCGATGCATCCAACGGCGCTGATCAGGTGGTGGCTGCATCGCGCTGGCGTTCTGTGGCTGAGCTCAAGGGTCAGCGGGTGGGGCTGGAGCGCGGCGTGCTCGGCGAATTCATGCTGCTGCGCGCCGTGCAGGGCCAGGGTCTGGGGCTGGCTGATTTCAAGCTCCGCTACGACGGCCCCAAGGCCCTGGTGGCCCAGCTGCAGCGCGGGGTGCTTGATGCGATCGTCACCTACGCCCCCCACAGCGATGCGTTAACGGTGGATCCGCGCTGGCGGGTGTTGTTCAGTTCCAGCCAGATTCCCGGTGAGGTGGTGGATGTGCTGGCGGTGAGTCCGGAGTTGCAACGCCGTGATTCCAGGCTGGTGGCTGCGCTGGTGAGCACCTGGTGGGCGGCGCGGCAGTTCGCCGCCGAGCAGCCGCAGCAGGCCACGGCCGTGATGGCCCACCGCCAGGGGGTGACTCCGGAGCAGTTCCGAAGCTCCCAGCGCCTGATTCGCTACCCCGATCGCGCCCAACAGGCTGCCTTGCTGGCCCCGGAGGGTCCCGTTCAGCGCACACTGCAGCGGCTCCAGCGCCAGATGCAGCAGGCCAATCGCCTGCCGCAGGCCATCCCGCTGCCGCAGCTCGCCCCGGAGCCGGTGCCATGAGAGGTCCACTGCGTGAACGGGTCAACCGCCGCCTGTTGGTCATTGCCCTGGCTGCCG
>JBDKGF010000259.1:0-11417 GCA_039798305.1 Cyanobacteriota bacterium | reverse complement strand
GAAGGAATGGGAGCTGCAGCGCCTGGCGGAGGAGCTCACGGCCCTGGCGGAGCAGGAGCGCAGCAGCGCCCTGCGGCTCGAGCAGCTGCAGCGCGACCTGCCCGATCCCCTGCCCGAGATCCCGGAGGAGGTGCGTGAGAACGGCCTCGAGGCGCTGCAGGCCGAGCTCAAGAGCCTGCAGGCCCGCATGGAAGCCCTCGAACCGGTGAACATGCTCGCCCTGCAGGAACTCGAAGAACTGGAAACCCGCCTGGCTGATCTGCAGGAGCGCCTCGATGTGCTCTGCAAGGAGCGCGAGGAGCTGCTGCTGCGCATCGAAACCGTGGCCACCCTGCGGCAGGAAGCCTTCATGGAGGCGTTCCAGGCCGTGGACGGTCACTTCCGCGAGATCTTTGCCGGCCTCTCCGATGGCGAAGGGCACCTGCAGCTGGAGAACCCCGAGTCGCCGCTCGACGGCGGCCTGAGCCTGGTGGCTCATCCCAAGGGCAAGGCGGTGCGGCGACTGGCTTCGATGAGCGGCGGCGAAAAGTCGCTCACGGCCCTGAGCTTTCTGTTTGCGCTGCAGCGCTTCCGCCCCTCGCCCTTTTATGCCCTCGATGAGGTGGACAGCTTCCTCGATGGCGTGAATGTGGAGCGTCTGGCAGCCCTGATCGCCCAGCAGGCCGAAGCGGCCCAGTTCCTGGTGGTGAGCCACCGCCGCCCGATGATCGGGGCGGCCACCCGCACCATCGGTGTGACCCAGGCCCGCGGCGCCCATACGCAGGTGGTGGGATTACCACCGGCTGCCTGAGGGCAGCACCTTGCCGCTCGGCCACAATGCGCCCATGACAAGCACACCTCCCGGCAGCGACCCGACCGCCACACCCAGTGATCGCCTCTGGCTGCGCTCGGAGCTGATGGGCACCCAGGTGATCACCCGCGACTCCGGCCGGCGGTTGGGCGTGGTGGGCGAGGTGGTGGTGGACATTGACCGCCGCGAAGTGGTGGCACTGGGTCTGCGCGATAACCCCCTCACCCGCTTCCTGCCGGGCCTGCCGCGCTGGATGCCGCTGCAGAGCATCCGCCAGGTGGGCGATGTGATCCTGGTGGATTCCGCCGACTCCCTGGCGGAGGGCTTCAACCCGGATCGTTACTCGCGGGTGATCAACTGCCAGGTGATCACCGAGGCGGGTGAGCAATTGGGCAAGGTGCTCGGCTTCAGCTTCGACATCGAAACCGGCGAACTCACCACCCTGGTGCTGGGTGCCCTGGGCATTCCCCTGCTGGGGGAAGGCGTGCTGAGCACCTGGGAACTCACGGTGGAGGAGATCGTGAGCAGCGGCCCCGATCGGATCATCGTGTACGAGGGCGCTGAAGAGAAACTCAAACAGCTGGGCACCGGCCTGCTGGAGAAGCTGGGGGTGGGCGGCCCCAGCTGGGAACAGGAGGAGCGCGAGCGCTACCGGCTCAACATGGTGCCGGTGGAGAACCAGCTGGCCGCCGGTCAGCCCTCGGTGCAGGAGCAGCAGCGCCGCATCGAGCCCGCCACCAACCGCCGCTTCGAGCCGGAAGAGGATTACGACTACGTGGAGGTGGAACAGCGCCGCGAGCACGAACCCCTGCGCCAGCGCCGTTACCTCGATGAGGAGCCGCTCGATCCACAACCCAGGCGCGGCTACGAGCAGGAAGCCCCCCGCCGGCGCTACGTGCGCGACGAGGGACCCCTGGACGTGGAGCCCGTTGACCCCATTGAGCGCCGCGATACCGACCGCTGGTAGGGGCGGCCGGCACAGCGATCAACCCTGACCAGGCTCGAACTGGAGCGAGGCCGAGTTCACGCAGTAGCGCAGCCCCGTGGGATTGGGGCCGTCGTTGAACACATGCCCGAGGTGGGCATCGCACTTGGCGCACTTGATCTCGGTGCGCACCATGCCGTGGCTGCGGTCTTCCACGGTGGTGATCGCATCGGGGTTCACCCCCTCCCAGAAGCTGGGCCAGCCGCTGCCGGAGTCGTACTTGGTGTCGGAGCTGAACAGCTCACTGCCACAGCACACGCAGCGATACATGCCCTTGGTCTTGTTGTCCCAGTAGATGCCGGTGAAGGCGCGCTCGGTGCCCCCCAGGCGAGCCACCTGGAACTGCTCCGGGGTGAGCTGGTCGCGCCACTGCTCGTGATCAGCGGGGGAAGCGGAAGCCATGCAAAGCGGGATGGGCTGGGCCACAAGCTAAAGAGCGGGCTCAGCCAGCGCCGGATGCATCACCGGCGGGCCGGCACTCCCGCCAGGAGCTCCTGCACCATGCCGGCCAGGGCCGCCACCGCACCCGGCTGGCCGCGCAGGCTGCGCAGGTCGTCGCGCATCCCCGCCAGGCGTTCGGGGTGCTCCAGCCAGTCAGCGGCTTCCTCAGCAATCTCGGCGGGCGTGATGGAACCCACCCGTTCGGGCACCACGGCCCGGCCCGCCGAGATGTTGGGCCAGGCCAGAAAGCCGTGATGGCGCATCCGCCAGGCGGTGAGGGCCGCCCCCAGCAACCAGCGCAGGATCGGCAGGCGGGCCAGGATCCCGAGGCCGCCATCCCAGGCCTGCATCACATGCAGGTGCTGAGTGGGGACCAACACGATCATCGGCACCCCCAGAGCACCCAGCTCAGCGGTGTTGGCGCCCACGGTGGTGAGGGCCAGCCGGCACTGGCTGAGCACCCCATGGGCCGGCTGCTGCTCCACCAGATGAATGCGTGTTCCTGCAGGCGTACGGAACTCGACACCCTCAGGGCCCTGCAGCTGCTCCGGCTCGCCGGCGGCGTAGGAGGCCGCAATTGGATTGGCGGGACCGGCGTAGGCCAGCAGCTCCCGCACGCTGGTGGTGGGAGCCACCGGCAGCAGGAAACGGCAGCCTGGGTGCAAGCGGGCCAGGCGATCGGCCGTGTCGAGCAAGAACGGCATGCCCACCTGCAACTTGGCCCGCTTGGAGCCCGGCATCAAGGCCACCCACTCCCCCTCAGGCAGCGGCTGATCGCTGCGGGCTGATTCCGAAAGATCCGCCATCAGATCGCCCACCACCTGGCAGCGAGGTTGCCAACGGGTCGCCAGCCGATCCGCTGCCGCAGGGCCCATGGCCGCAATCCGATCGTTCCAGCGGGGCCAGCGGGCCACCCATTCGGCGTAGGTGATGTGGCGATAGCGGAGGCGCGCGGAGAGCAGCACCGTCCAGAACTGATCGCCACCGAGAAACACCACCACCCCACGCGATGGCCAGGGGCCGCCGCGGCTCGGACACAACAGCAGCCACCAAAACCGTGCTGCCGGCAGGATCCGCTCAAACAGACCCATGCCCTCCGCCACTTGATGCTCGATGCCGGTGGCATTCGGGCAGGGCACCAGCACCAGCTGCAGGCTGATCGGGGCCTGCAAATCCAGGGGCCGCATGGCGAGTTCGCGGTGCAGCCTCTGCGCCAGCGGGCGCACCCAGGTGCTGAGCTCACCCGGCCCATTGCACACCAGCACGATGGCAGCCTCAGCTGGGCTGAATCGCGGTGCCCTGGCGGGAGGAGGGAAGCCGCCGGGCTGGGTCACACGGATGACCTGCTGGAGAACTTGATCAGTGCGGATGGCGAGACTTGAACTCGCAAGACCGAAGTCACACGCCCCTCAAACGTGCGTGTCTACCAATTCCACCACATCCGCGTGGTTGTTGATCCGGCAGCACAAGGCTGTCTGAATCGGGGGTTTGGTCGTCTGTGCACAGATCGGGAGGGATCCGGGCATCAGGCGTGAGGGCTGACGTCGCCGTAGCGCCGCCACGGAACTATACCCATCAGCCTGGCGGCATTCACCCTGGTGAGCACTGATACAGTCCCCTGCGGCCTGCGCTGCCGGATCTGCCGGCCTGCCACTGGATGCCCATCGGCAAACTGCTGATCGCCAACCGTGGCGAAATCGCTCTGCGCATCCTGCGCACCTGCCGCGAACTCGGCATCCCCACTGTGGCTGTGTACAGCACGGTGGATCGCAACGCCCTGCACGTTCAGCTCGCCGATGAGGCGGTGTGCATCGGCGATGCACCCAGCAGCAAGAGCTACCTCAATATTCCGAACATCCTGGCCGCCGCCACCTCCCGCGGCGCCGACGCCATCCACCCGGGCTACGGGTTCCTGGCTGAGAACGACAAGTTCGCCGAGATCTGCGCCGCTCACGGCATCACCTTCGTGGGCCCATCGCCGGAATCAATCCGCTCGATGGGCGACAAATCCACGGCCAAGGCCACGATGCAGAGCGTGGGGGTGCCCACCATCCCCGGCAGCGAGGGCCTGCTCGAGAGCGTGGACCAGGCCCGTGCGCTGGCCGAATCCATGGGTTACCCGGTGATGATCAAGGCCACTGCCGGCGGCGGCGGCCGGGGCATGCGCCTGGTGCCCAGCGCGGATCAGCTCGAGAACCTGTTCAAGGCCGCCCAGGGTGAAGCGGAAGCCGCCTTCGGCAACCCCGGCCTCTACATGGAAAAATTCATCGACCGGCCCCGGCACGTGGAAGTGCAGGTGCTCGCCGATCGCCACGGCAACGTGGTGCATGTGGGCGAGCGCGACTGCTCGATTCAGCGCCGCCACCAGAAGCTGCTGGAGGAAGCCCCCAGCGTGGCGATCAATGCCGATCTGCGGCGCCAGATGGGAGACGCCGCTGTGGCTGCGGCGCGCACGATCGGCTACGAAGGCGCCGGCACCGTGGAGTTCCTGGTGGATCGCACCGGCCACTTCTATTTCATGGAGATGAACACCCGCATTCAGGTGGAGCACCCCGTGACCGAGATGGTGACCGGGGTCGATCTGATCGCGGAGCAGCTGCGCATCGCCGGCGGCGAGCCGATCTCAGTGAGCCAGGAGCAGATCAAGCTCACCGGCCACGCGATCGAGGTGCGCATCAACGCCGAAGATCCCCGCCAGAACTTCCGTCCTGCCCCGGGCAAGATCACCGGCTGGCTGCCGCCGGGCGGCCCCGGTGTGCGCTTCGACAGCCACGTGTACACCGGCTACGAGATCCCGCCCTTCTACGACTCACTGATCGGCAAGCTGATCGTGTGGGGCACCGATCGCAACCATGCCCTGAGGCGGCTGCGCCGGGCCCTCTCGGAGTGTGCCGTGACCGGCATCCCCACCACGATCGACTTCCACCTCCAGCTGCTGGATCGCCCCGAATTCCAGGCGGGCGACGTCCACACCAAATTCGTGGAGCAGGAGATGCTGCCTCCGGCCTAAGCCGGCAGCACACTGGCGCGAAGCATCATCTGGGTGATCAGGCCCTGCTGACCCACGAGCAGTTCACGCACAAGGCTGATCAATCCCAACCAGATCACAGGGGTCACATCAACCCCGCCGATCGGTGCGATCAGCCGGCGGGTGCCGGCGAGCAGCGGTTCGGTGGGGATGGCCACGACCCGCCACAGCCCCTGGCTGAGATCCACCTGGGGATACCAGGTGAGCACGATGCGAAACAGGAAGAGCAGGGTCCAGGCGGAGAGCAACAGGCCGAGCACCAGCTGCAGGGGGGGCAGCACCTGCCGCAGCAGGGCCAGGGTGTCCGCCTGTGATCCCGCCGCCATCTCCGATCCCACCAGGGCAAGGCTCCCCGTCACAAAGCTCTAAGCAGCAGTGATGTGATCGTAGGAAGCGGCCATCGCTGCCTAGGATCCCGGGCGGATTCGTCACAGCCATGACCCCCTCCCTCGCCAACTTCCTGAGCAGCCTCGTGTGGGGTGCGGTGATCGTGGTCATTCCCATCACCATCGCGGTGATCCTGATCAGCCAGAACGATCGCGTCGACCGCAAGCTCTGAGTTCTGCGGCATCTCAACCAGCTCAGCGACTCTCGACTCCCGGCCTACAGTGACCTGAACGAGAGCTGCGATCCGTGGTCAACGCCAGCCTGAATTGGGCCAGCATTGTTGGGATCGTGTTGGCCGTGGGTGGAGCGTTCCTCTATTTCATGAGGAGCTTCAAGCCCGCTCTGGCCCGCGATTACGACGTGTTTTTCGCCGCCGTGGGCTTGCTCTGTGGTGGCATTCTGTTTTTCCAGGGCTGGCGACTCGACCCGATCCTGCAGTTCGGCCAGTTCCTGCTGGCCGGAACCACGGTGTTCTTCGCCTACGAAAGCGTGCGCCTGCGTGGGGTGACCACCGAGCAGGCGCGTCGCTCCTCCTTCTTCGAAGACGACGACGAACCGCAGCCCAAGCCCCGCATGGGTGGCGGCCGCGATTGGCGCGACGAGGTGGATCGCTTCGATGAACCACAGCCGCTGCGTCGGCGGATCCGCTCCCGCGAAGAGGGCTACAGCGAGCGCGATGAGGATGACCTCTATCGCCCCCGCCGGGCTCCTGCCCGTGCCGCCATCCCCGAGCGGGCGGCCTCCCGCGATGAATGGGATAACCGCAGCGAACGCCGTGAGGCCGCTCCGGCGGCGGCTCGCTATCGCGCTGGCAGCGCCCCGGCCGAGACCTCAGGGCGTGACTTCGGTGCCCGCCGCCAGGACCGGGACGAAACACGACGCGGCACCAGGCCGGCCGCAGCCGCTGAACCGATGCCGCGCTCCAGCCGTCGTCCCGGTGCGAGTGAGCGCCCCATGGACAAGCCCCAGGGCACGCCTTACCGCCCGCCAAGCAGCACTGCCAGCGATGCCGGCGTGAGCGATGCCGAATTCCGCCCCGTTCCCCCCTCCAGCCGCAACAACAGCCCCGGCAGCGCCGCCCCACGCGACAACAGCTCGCGCTTCGACGACTGATCCGCGGCTCGGCGCTGCCGCACTGCTCGTGCTTGGGCTGAGTGGCTGTGCCCTGTTGCCACTCAGCCGGCAATCCGCAACGCCCACCGGCCTGGGTGCTGAATCCCGCCAGGAGCCTGCCCTGAGTGGCGATGGGCGTCTTCTGGCCAGCCTGGCCGAACGCGGGGGGCGCACTACGGTAGTGCTTCAGGAGCGCCGCACGGGCCAGGTGCTGGCCTTGCGTCACCTGCGCAACCGACAACCCCACAGTTCACCGTCGCTCAGCTGGAATGGTCGCTATCTGGCCCTGCTGGTGCAGCAAGGGGGACGGCGCCAGGCTGTGATCGAAGACCGGGCCACCGGCCAGCAGCATCCGCTGTTTCTTCCGGCCGGTCAGGAGCCCCAGCAGTTGAGCCTGGCCCCCGACGGCCAGAGCATCGCCCTGGCACTGATCAACGGCGGCAGTCGGCGACTGCAGGTGTTCAGCCTCACGGGCATGCTTGAACCGGATCGCCCGCCCGGCCTGCGCGAAAGCGGCGGTGGCCCGCCATGAGCCGAGGAACCTGGATCGGGGCTGGTGTGCTCGGCCTGCTGCTGGCCGGCTGCCAGGCGGGGCCGCGGCCCATTCAGGGGCTGAATCAACCACTGAGCGGCCTGGGCGACAGCCAGAGTCCATCCCTCAATAGCGATTGGCTGGCGCTGATCAGCACCCGCACTGGCAGGCGGGCTCAGGTGCAGCTGATCGATCGTCGCCGCAATGCACCAGTGCCGCTGCCGGGCCTGAACCGGCCCGACAGCCTGCCGATCAGCGTGGCGGTGGATCAACGGGGCGAGCGACTTGCTCTGGTGCGCCAGCGTGGTGATCGCAGCGAGCTCGTGCTCCATCGGCGCTCCCTGCAGGCCTCGCAGACGGTGCCGATCGAGCCGGCCGGTGTGCCGCAACGGGTGAGCCTCAGTGCCGATGGCCGGGTGCTGGCGGTGGAGGTGAGCCGCGCCGGTCTGTGGCAGGTGGATCTGCTGGAGTTGCCCTGAGCCGAGCGGGGCCGATCAGCCGACGAAACCGGCCCAGCGCAGGAAGGTGTCGCCGCTGATCGCCTCCACCAGCAGCACGGCCGCAAAACCCACCATCGCGAAGCGGCCATTCACCCGCTCGGCATAGGCGCTCCAGCCGAAGGCAGGCACGTCGTTGGTGGTGGCGCTGGTGGCCGGGGTGGCGCTGCCTGAAGTGGTGTCGGTGGTGGAGCTCATCGTGGGGATCAGACGCCGGAGTTGAAGGTATAGCTGGCGGCGGGAATCAGCTTCCAGCCGCCCTGGCCGTCGAGCTCGAGCACCAGGTTGTGGAAGTTCTTGAGGGTGGGGCGGTGGCCCACGCTCACAAACGCCATCTCGCGCTGGGCCAACAGCTCATAGAGGTGCTGCTCAGTGCTCACGTCGAGGGCGCTGGTGGCCTCGTCGAGCACAACGAACCGCGGTGAATTGAGCAGCAGGCGGGCGAAGGCCAGGCGCTGCTGTTCACCGAGCGACAACAGCCGCGGCCAATCCTGCTTGATGTCGAAATCGGGGTAGCGCTGCACCAGGGCGCCGAGGCGCACCTCCTCGAGCACGCTGCGCAGGTGCTCATCACTGAAGCGCTGCGGATCCTGGGGGTAACAGAGCTGCTCGCGCAGGCTGCCCAGAATCATGTACGGCTTCTGGGGGATGAACAACAGCTCAGAGAGGGGCGGGCGCTCCACCTCACCGGCACTGGGGGGCCAAAGACCACTCACCAGGCGCAGGAACGAGGTCTTACCGCAGCCGCTCGGGCCCACCACAAGCACCCGCTGGCTGGGGGCCACCTCAAGGCTGAGGTCGTGAATCAAACGGCGATCGCTGCCCGGCGGCACCAGATCCACATGGCGCACCAACAGCGAGCGGGCCGCCCGCGACGACTCCTCCGCCAGCAGCTCGCGCTGGGCCTCAGAGCGGTTGATCGCCTCCACCTTGCCCTGGAAGCCCTCCAGGCGGCTGATCGAAGCAGAGAATGCAGCCAGGCGATCAATGTTGTTCACGATGTAGCTCACCGAGAACAGCACCTGGGAAAAGGCGATGCTGGCCTGGCCGAACACGCCGAAATCCACCTCCTTGGCGAAATAGATCGGTGCGATCACCAGCCAGGGCAGGAAACGCGAAAAGTAGTCGTAGGAGCGCTGAATCACGCTGATCAGCGCTTCCCAGACAATCAGCTTGTCGTAGTTGCGGATCGCCCCATCCAGGCGCCGCACCGCCTCACGCGACTCCTGTTGCTCGCCGCGATAGAAGGCAATGGATTCAGCGTTGTCGCGGATGTGCACCAGGCCGTAGCGGAAATCGGCCTCCAGCCGCAGCTGGTCGTAGTTCAGGGCCACCAGCTTGCGGCTGGCGAACACGATCACCGCCGTACCACCCAGCGAATACACCAGCAGCCACAGAGCCAGCTTGGTGCTGATCGTCCAAAGCACCACGATGAAGCTCACAAAGGTGAGAAGGGCCGAGACGATCTCAACCGTGACACTCAGACTGGTACCGGTGAAGCTGGCCGCATCCTGAGAGATCCGCTGGTCTGGGTTATCGATCTCTTCGGCGGTCTCATCGTTGGGGTTGAGAACGTAATAGGCACGATTCCTAAGATAGCGATTGAGCAAACGACCGCTCAACCACTCCCGCCACAACAGACCAAGCTTGGGGATCAGATAACTCTGCAGGGCACGAATCGGCAGAGCGAGCACCAGACAGAAGGCATAAATCGCCACCACCTGCCAGAACTCATCGGCCTTATAGGCCACGAGGGTGTTGTCAACATTGCGAGCGATGTAGCTGATGCCCACATTGATGCCGTTGATCACCAGGATCAGCAGCGTGATCACCCCCATCAACAGCCAGGGCAGCCAGCGCCCCTGGCGCAGCTTGCTGCGCAGCGCCCCGAAGCAGATCAGGCCCGCCACGAACAGCACCATCACCACCGGCCCGGCCGGGCTGGCCCAGATGGCCGCCACCTGTTGCGGCACTCCCGGCAGGAAGCGCGCCTGCAGCTCAGGAATCAGGGCTCCGCTGGCGGCCACGACGGCCGTGAGCAGCAGCAGAGTGCTGCCCACAACCACCGTGAGCAGGGCGACGATCAACAGCAGGAACTGCCAGCCGCTGGTGTCCTCCACCGGCAGGAAGTAGGGCTGGGCGAGGCGCCGCAGCTTGCCGAGCTGACTGCGGAAGGCCTGCAGGGGGTTCATGACGGCGTTCAGATCACCCCATTCTCGCCGGCTGTACCTCAGCCCGGCGGCCAGGCCAGCGGACGGCCACCGATCACGTGCACATGCAGGTGGAAGACGGTCTGGCCGGCCTCCTCACCGCTGTTGATCACGGTGCGGAAGCCGCTCAGACCCTCCTGACGGGCCACCTTGGCCGCCACCAGCAGCAGATGGCCCAGCAGCTGCTCGTGCTGATCGCCCGCCTCCGCCAGATTCACCACGTGCTCCCGCGGGATCACCAGGATGTGCACCGGTGCCTGGGGAGCCACATCGCGGAAGGCCAGGCACTGCTCATCGGCATAGACCTGATCACAGGGGATCTCACCACGCAGGATGCGCCCGAAGATCGTGTCGTTCGGCGGTGTGGCAGGGGAGTCGGCCATCAGCGGTGGCTGTTGGGGGTGGGGGTGAAAACCGGGCAGCGATGAAACAGCGGTGGCATTTCACCACTGCAGGATTCAGTGAGCCCGATGTTGGCACGATGCAGCGGAGCTGCCCTGGTGGGGCTTGAGGCCCGGGCTGTCGCCGTGGAGGTGGATATTGCGCCCGGGCTCCCTGGGCTGCAGGTGGTGGGCCTGGCGGATGCAGCCGTCCAGGAATCGCGACAACGCGTGCGGGCAGCCATCCGCAACAGCCATCTGCGCATGCCCCTCACTCGGGTGATCGTGAACCTGGCCCCGGCGGATCTGCGCAAGGAAGGCCCCGCCTTCGACCTGCCGATCGCCCTGGCCGTGCTGGCAGCCAGCGGGCAGCTGGATCCCACACGGCTGGACGGGATCTGGTGCGCTGGAGAGCTGGGCCTGGGGGGTGAACTGCGACCTGTACGCGGAGCGGTGGCCCTCGCCCTGGCGGCCCAGCGGCATGGGGCACGGGCCCTGCTGCTGCCGCAGGCCAACCAGCGCGAAGCCGCGCTGGTGGAGTCGCTGCCGCTGGTGGTGGCCAGCAGCCTCAGCGAGGCCCTGCACTGGCTGCAGGACCCGGATCGCGCCACCCAGACGGTCCAGCCAACGGACGCTGAGGCGCTGCAGGCGGAGCCGGAGCCGCTCGGCGATCTGGCCGCCGTGCAGGGGCAACTGCATGGCCGGCGAGCCCTCGAGGTAGCCGCTGCCGGTGGCCACCACCTGCTGCTGGTGGGCCCACCCGGCAGCGGAAAAACCCTGCTGGCGCGCTGCCTGCCAGGCCTGCTGCCCAAACTCAGCCGGGCGGAGCGGCTCGAACTCACCCAGCTCTACTCCGTGGCGGGACTGCTGTCGCCACACGGCGACCTGCTGCAGCAACGGCCGTTCCGCAGTCCGCATCACAGCTGCTCCAGTGCCGCGCTGGTGGGAGGCGGCGCCAGGCTGCGGCCGGGGGAACTGGCCCTGGCCCACCGGGGTGTGCTCTTTCTCGATGAGCTGGCGGAATTCCGCCGCGACGTGCTCAATCAGCTGCGCC
>JBDKGF010000258.1:0-4128 GCA_039798305.1 Cyanobacteriota bacterium | reverse complement strand
GGCATGAACCCCAAGGCCAAGCGCCTCGAGTTCCGCTCCGGCGACGCCCTCTCCAACCCCTATCTGGGTTTCGCGGCGATGCTGATGGCCGGCATCGACGGCATCAAGAACCAGATCGATCCGGGCGATGGCACCGACGTCGACCTGTTCGAGCTGTCGGCTGAAGAGCTGGCCAAGATCTCCACGGTGCCCGCCTCCCTCAACGGCTCCCTGGAAGCGCTCAAGGCCGACCACGAGTACCTGCTGGCAGGTGGCGTCTTCACCGAAGACTTCATCGACAACTGGATCGCCCTGAAGTACGAGGAGGTGCAGCAGCTGCGCCAGCGGCCGCACCCCCATGAATTCACCATGTACTACGACGCCTGATCACATCAGCGACAGGAATATCAGCCCCGGCGCAAAACCGGGGCTTTTTGGTGGCGCACAGCGAGCGCCTGGATCAATCGTGGCGCAGCTGAGCGATCGCGCTGTCATGCAGCCGACGCTCGTGAGCATGGCGCTCAGCCCATGCCACTTCCTGGGCATGAACATCGGAAGCTTCACTGCGATCAGCGGTGGCATGGCGCTGCGCAACAACCGGTTGATGACGACGCTGCTCCTGCTGGCGGCGCCGCATCCACCCCACAAACAGAGGCTCACGCTCAGGGGCTCCGCTCATGGCATCCTCCGGATCAAATTCGTGCTCTCATTCTGTAGCCGTTGCTACGAAATCCCGCACTGCTCCATGAATCGTGATCTGGGTTCAGGCAGGCACAGACGAGCGCCCGACCACTTCCGATCGCGGTCTTGCATGGGATCCGCTGGAATGGATGCCTGCTGCATCCTTGCCACGCTCCATGGCTGACACCCTCACCAAGCTCGCCTATCAGGCCCTGCAGCAGGGCAAGAGCCTGGCGGGTGTGGCCCACAAGGAAGTGAGCACCAAGTTGATGGAGCTGGTGGCACCCAAGGGAGCACCGAAAACGCTGCCGATCCCGCCGCAGATGTTGATGGATCTGCAGGCGGCCAATGCGGCGCTGATGGAGATCGATTGGGAGGAAGCCGAGCAGGGGCTGTACCCCACCAGCCTGTTGTTCGATGCCCCCTGGCTGGATTGGGCCACGCGCTACCCGATGGTGTGGCTCGACATGCCCAGCACCTGGAACCGGCGCAGCGAGCGCAACGTGACCGATCTACCGCCGGAGGTGCAGAGCGAGAACTATCCCGATTACTACCTGCAGAACTTCCATCACCAGACCGATGGCTACCTGAGCGATCACTCCGCCTCGCTCTATGACCTGCAGGTGGAAATCCTGTTCAACGGCACCGCTGATCCGATGCGGCGGCGTGTGATCAAACCGCTCGTTCAGGGCCTGAGAGCCTTCGCCGAACGGCCGGCCTCCCAGCTGCGGGTCCTGGATGTGGCCACCGGAACCGGTCGCACCCTGCGTCAGGTGCGTGCGGGCCTGCCCCAGGCCCAGCTGGTGGGTCTGGATCTCTCCGCCGCCTACCTGCGCCAGGCCAACCGTTGGCTCAGCCAATTGCCCGATGAGCTCCCCCAGCTCGTGCAGGGCAACGGTGAGTGCATGCCCTTCGCGGGCGGCAGCATGCAGGGTGTCACCTGTGTGTTCCTGCTGCACGAGCTGCCCGGCGATGCGCGGCAGAACGTGATCAACGAGTGTTTCCGGGTCCTGGAGCCCGGTGGGGTGCTGGTGCTCGCCGATTCGGTGCAGCTGGCGGATTCGCCACAGTTCGAGACGGCGATGGACAACTTTCGCCGCGTGTTCCACGAGCCCTACTACCGCGACTACATCGGTGATGACATCGATGCAAGGCTCAGAACCGCCGGTTTCAGCGGTATCCGTGCCAGCTCACATCTGATGACACGGGTGTGGAGTGCCACCAAGCCCTGACAAAGCGCCATTGCCGCTCCCCAAACGCCATAGGGTCCGCCCAAAGGGACGAGGGCATGAGCAATCCGTTCAGCGTGCGCTGGTTGGCAGGCTGGACCTTCCAGACCGTGTTCATGGAGGGGTGTGTGCAGGTGGAAGCCCATGGCTTCGGCATCTGCCTGCGCACTCCGCTGCTGCCTGGTGAAAGCCCGGTGGTGGCAGCCGATCGCCTGGTGCTGGCGGAAGATCAGCGCCGCCGCGCCCTGCACAACGCCTGGCTGCGCGGTAATCGGTTACCAGCGGCTCAACCGGCGCCTCCCCTCGATGGCGCCAGTGCAGAGGTGGAACCCACTCCGCTGGAGCAGCCCGAGCTGGAACCGCTGATCCGCCTGGCCGCCTGAAGACAACCGCGATCAGCGCCTCAGCCAGAGAGCCAGAACGAGCCCGAGACCACCCCAGCGCAAGGCCGTCCACAGACTGGTTTCCTGCCAAGTGGTCGGCCGCAGGGGCGCCGGCATGGGATCGAGCAACCGCTGAGCGAGCGCCATGCGCTGGCGCAGCCTCCGGGCCTGAAGGCTGTCATCGCTGCTGCTGATGCGCTCGGCACGCGACACCTGCGCCATCAGACGCGCGAGCTGATGCAGCCAGCGAATGGGGCTGTGAGGAGAGCGCGGACGCTGCTGCATGGCGCCAGGATGGCCCTCGAGCCGAGGTTCTGTCCAGTGTCAGCCCATCAACAGTGGCCAGAAGGCAGCCGAGAAGCAGCGGAGGTCCTGCATCGACTGCTCACCATCGACAATCGCCAATGGCATGCACTCAAGGGCCAGCCGCAGCGGCGCGCCGCCGAACAGCTGGCGGCCGCCCTGGTGCAGCTGCTGGATCCCGCCAATCCGGCCAACGCCCCCGTGGCCACCGCACAACGGCAGCAGGCCATTGCGCTGCTGGAGCACGGGCTGGGCTGGTTGCGCGGGGAGCTGAAGGATCCTGGCTGTCCCAGCCACGGTCATTGACGCCGCAACGCCACTTGAACCCGATTGCCGCGGGCACTCCAGCGCACGTCATCGAAGCAGGCGTGGATCAGAAACAGCCCGCGGCCGCAGAGCGCATCCGGCTGCTGCGGCAGTGATCCACAGCGGGCATCCGTGGGCACACCACACCCTTCGTCCTGCACCTGGAACACCCACCAGCGTGGTGTCACGATGCGGCGCACACGCAGGCACTTGTGGGGGTCGTTGCCATTGCCATGCCGCACGGCATTGACAAGCACTTCCTGCAATCCCAGCTGCAGAGAAGCGAGCTGCTGAGCACAGTTGATCGGCTCAAGCAGCAGCTCCAACAGCGGCGAGAGCTGCAGGGTGGAGGGTGTGATGAAATCGGCCCAGCGATGTGGCATCGAACCCAAGCCGGCGAAGCAGCCGTGCAGTGGTTTGAAGCTACCGCTGCGGCAAACCCGCCCGATCTAGGCCGACACGCGCTGTTGCAGCCCGGGATGGGAGAGGAGTGCATCCATCAAACGGACCCCCCGTAGCTGATTCACCAGGGGTAGATGCCCCTCCGGCGCCTCCAGCGACCAGGTGAAGGCAGAGGGATAACGGGTCCAAACCCCACCCTGCTTCCAGCCGAGGCGAGGCCAGAGCTGATCCCAGCGGCCGTTGAGCGAGCGGAGCAGGCGAATCTGCACCGAAAAGCCGAAGCGACCCTGGGAATACACCACCCAGAGACGATCAAGGCTCTCGAGGTCCACCGACGCGATGGGAGGCACCTCGGAGTAATAGACGTAACCGCGCTTGACAGCGGCCTCACCAGCCAGTTGGCGCAGGTGCTCACTGGTGAGCCGATCCGCCTCCTCGAAGGCCTGATCCATCAGCGCCCGTTGCAGCGGGGCGTAATCCAGACCGGCCGCACTGGTCACGGCCAACCACCCCTCGCGGTAACGCTCCCGGAAGGTCTGGCTCAGGCCATCGTCGACCGATACCAGCAGTTGAATGAGCAGGCCAGCGGCCCAGTCATCGGCGGTGGCATCGAGACGATCGATCTGCTCTGCCAGCAGGGGGCGCAGTTCGGCGGCGCGTTGCTGCACCTGGCTGAGCAGGCTGCGGCGCTGGCGGGGGTTAGCCGCCAGGAAACGCTCAAGAAGTTGCTCATCGCTGAACAGCGGCAGGTTGCGGGCACCGGGGATGTGGCCTTGGGCGAACTCCGCCGGTGCCCGCACATCCACCACCGGACCCATGCCCCGCAGAAACCGTTCCACCGGTAG
>JBDKGF010000257.1:0-3314 GCA_039798305.1 Cyanobacteriota bacterium | reverse complement strand
CGGATGGCTCGGCCTTCGGGGAGGGGGACCTGCCGCACCTGGGCCTGGCCCATCAGTACCTCAACCACTTCCGCTGCAAGAGCGAATACGAGGAGCTGCTGAGCCGCACGGCCCTACCGGTGGGCGTGCGCAAGGGGATGGTCGATGCCATGGGCAACAGCCAGGCCGGCCCGGTGGTGCTGGGCCCGAACACCTGCATGGACCTGCCGGCCGATGCGTCCTTTGAGTTCGTGGAGATCCGGGCGCGGTCGCTGGCGGAGCACCGGGCCTGGCTGCAGATCCTCGACGACACCATGCGCCGCGACGCGCTGATCCCCTCTCAGAACCGCGGTGCAGCCCGCACCGAGATGGAGATCAGCCTTACCGCCTCCCAGAGCTATGCACTGCTGCAGGCGATGGCGATCCAGAAGGCGTCCCTGTTCTCGACCCTTCTGCAGCACTGGTGTGCGCTGACCGGTGAACCGCTCGATCCCGGTGCCGGACTGCAGGTGACGGTGAGCCCGCTCACCCCACCGATTCAGCCGCAACCCCAGGTGAAGGAGTGGATCGAGCTCTACGACAAGGGAGTGATCAGCCGGGAAGAGCTGCGGCACCAGCTGGCCCTGGCGACGGCCAATGCGATCAGCAGCCCGACGCTGGATGACAGCCCCGCCACCAAAGCCGGCGAGGGCTTGGTGCCGGTGCCTCTGCGGCAAGAGGAGACAGCCGCGTCCGCAGCCGCATGAGCCAGACCCCGATCGAGTCCCCCTATCGCTGGCGTGCTGCTGACCTGGAGGGGATCCGCGTCGCCCTCTCGATCCCGGCCCGCCTACCGGCGGTCCGCGCCATCAACGACGCGATGGCGGATCTCGAGCAGCTCTACCCAGACGCCATCCCCACTGCCCGGCGTGAGCTGGATGCCATCGCCGCCATCGACACCGAGCTGGCGGGGCTGAGTCCGGAGCAGCTGCAGGCCCCGATCGAAACCCGTCGCAAGGCCGTGGCTGCCGATGCCCTGCCAGAGGACGGGACGCTGCCGGTCAAGAAGGCGGACGTGATCGAGTTCGACACCGAGCTGCTGCGCGAGGAGACGATCACCCGTTTTGGTGTGGGCGTTTCGATCGAGCAGGCGCTGCGCCGCCAGCGGGGCAGCCATGCCCAAGCGTTGCTGCTGATGCTTCCCATCCTGGCGAACTGGAGCCGCGATCCCCAGCTCAGCGGCGGTGGAGCCAGCTTCACCGCAGCGCTGGAGCGGGGTTGAGCCATGACGAGCGCTCCCGCCCCTGGGGCGTTGCCCCCCTCGGCGTTGCAGCCCTACGCCAACGCCCGCATCCTGCTGTTCTCCAATGCGCTGCCGGGGGTGCTGGATTCCGAGCGCACCGGACGCTTTCTGTTCGAGGGGTTCATCAAGCGCCTGCGGGGGATCTCCAGTAAGGAGAACGCCCCAGGGCTCGATACCGGTGACTTCACCTACGAGGGCTACCTCACCCGTGGGGCCGTGCTGTCGCTGACACCGTCCCAACCCTGGGACTGGTTGGCCACGGACATCGCCTGGAGCACCAGTGGCATCCGGCCGGTCTCGGCCACCACGCCGGCGCTGCTGAGCCCCTGCTTCGGGGCGGTGTGGCTGGGGCCCCTGGCTGAGCTCACCTCGGCAGGGGTGCTGCCGTCTCCCAGCCGCGGCCAGTTCGCCGCCTTCTCCGTCACCGAGTTCGGCGGCCTCTACGGCGCCGGCGGCATCGGTTCGCTGACCCAGCCGCTGCTGGGCGAACGCATCCAGGCGGCGCTCAAGCCCAACCGAGTGGTGGTCGTCGGCACCGGCGACAGCCTCAACGTGCTGGCCGAACGACACGGCACCACCGTGACCACCTTGCGCGGCCTCAACCCCACCATCACCAGCCGTCCATCCGATCAACTGCCGCTGGGGAGCTGGCTGTTCATCCCAAAGCGGCGTGCCGCGGCCAATGCCGACAGCAGCACCACCTCGCTCCCCAGCGGTTTCTACACACCGGAAAGCCTGGCCACATACCTGGGCGTGTCTCTCTCCACCATCTACAGCTGGAACTCCAGCGGCTACGGGCCTCCTTTCGTGAAGCTGGGCAACCTCGTTCGCTACACCTACGAGGACGTGGAGCTGTGGCTGGCCAGGCAGCTGGAGCTGTCGCGGGGCTGAGCGGAGCCGCTCTTGTCGCCTACTTCTTGGCCCCCTCGGTGTTGGTGTCGCTGCTGTTCTGATGCCCGTTGAGGTGCTTCTCGCAGGCCATGGCCCCGCTGCCGCCCAGCACCGCAGCAGCGATCAACGCAATCGAGAGCAGGCGCTTCACAGGGCGGGTGACATCTGAGCCTGACCGTAGGCAGTTCGACGGGTTTCAACCTCGCTGCACTGTCGTCTCCTCACAGATCGAGGGCTGGCAATAGCTGGGGAGCACAGCCCGGATGGGGTGCTCAATCCACGACAGCCGCGATGGGTCATGGCCACTGCCACTGCTTCTTCCACCTCCAGCTCCGCCGCCGCAGCCAGCGGCCAGGGCGCTGACGACAACTACTCCACCCACCAGGGCGCCGATGGTGCTGCTGCTGATCACCAGGCTGCTGCTGATGGCGCCGGTGCTGCAAGTGCTGCTGGTGCCGCTGCCGCCACCACGGCCGCTGCCGGTTCTGCGGTTGCTGGTGATGGCGCTGGTGCTGCCAGTGCAGACGACAGCCGCCTCAGCGATCCCCTACGGGCCGAGCGGCGCAAGAGCAACCAGCTCGAAAAAGAAATCCGCACCCTGCGCCAGCAGCTGAACCGCTTCTCGGAAATCAACCCCGAAGAGTACGCCCGTCTGCAGGAGGCCGAGCGCCAGAAGCAGATCCTTGAGCAGCAGATGGAGCTGCGGGAAAGGCAGATGGAGGAGGCCTCCGCCCAGAAGGTGGCCGCCGTCGCCGCTGAGCGCGATGAGGCCAAGCAGCAGGTGCTCCAACTCCGTAAGGACCGTCTGCTGGAGCGGGCTTTCTCCCAGGCCGAGGGCCGCACCGGCGGTGACGCGCGGGGGACGTTCTTCGACATCTTCAAGGGGCAGCTGGGCACCTGCTTCCGCCTCACCACCGGCAGCGACGGTAAAGACGTGCTCGAACCACTGGACTCCCAGGGCAAGCCGCTGCTGGGGGACGACGGCCGCCCCATGACCACCACGGAGTTCCTTGATCAGATGCGCGTGCATCCCGTCTACGGCTTCCTGTTCCAGCAGCGGGGCCCGGCCGGCATGCAGGCCGCTGGTGGGCTGACGGTCTCTGGCATCGGCAGCAACGGCGAACCGATCAACCCACAGGCGATGAGTGCATCGGAGTTGTAC
>JBDKGF010000256.1:0-5286 GCA_039798305.1 Cyanobacteriota bacterium | reverse complement strand
CGCTGCTGGAGTGCAACCTGCAGCCGTTGGTGCCCGACGGTCATGGCCTGCGCTTGCGCATCACCCTGCCTGGCGGCCGGCAGCTGGCCCAGCGCACCAGCAATGAAGCCTTTGGGGTGGTGGATGGTCTGGCGTTGATCGGCACGCAGGCGGCGGTGCAACGCAGTGCTGATCCCGATCAGCTGGCCCGGGCCCGCGCCGAGCTGGCCCGACGGGCCAGCGATCCGGCCCGGGCGGGTGATCTCGTGCTGGTGCTCGGCGAGAACGGACTGGATCTCGCACCACGGTTGGGTTTGCCGGCGCCGCTGCTGCTCAAGGCCGGCAACTGGATCGGGCCGCTGGTGGTGGCGGCGGCGGAGCAGGGGGTGGAGCGGCTGCTGCTGTTCGGCTACCAGGGCAAGTTGATCAAGCTGGCCGGCGGCATCTTTCACACCCATCACCATCTGGCCGACGGCCGCCTCGAGGTGCTCACCACCCAGGCGGCTCTGCTCGGTCTGCCCCTGGCGCAGCTGCAGCAGCTGGCCACCGCCGCCAGCGTGGAGGAGGCGCTGCGTGAGCTGGCCGCCGTGGATGCCGCCGCAGCGCAAGCACTGCAGCATCAGGTGGTCACCGCCGTGGAGCAGCGCAGCGCCGCCTACCTGGCCCGGCACGGTCAGCGCGCCATGCGTATCGGGGCGGTGCTGTTCGATCGCGGGCGTTGCCTCTGCGCGCAGGGGCCCTGCGGAGCTGAGTTGCTGCAGGCCTTCAGGGCCCGAGATCTAGGGTGAAGGGATTGCCCGGGCCGCAGCAGCTGGCCGCCCTATGTCGAACGTGACCCCCACCGCCATCGGCGAAACCGATCGCCATCCGGCGATCGTGATTCTGGATTTCGGCTCGCAGTATTCCGAGCTGATTGCCCGCCGTGTGCGCGAAACCGAGGTGTACTCCCTCGTGATCAGTTACAGCACCACGGCGGAGGAGCTGAAGGCGATCAATCCCAAAGGCATCATCCTCAGCGGCGGCCCCAGTTCGGTGTACGCCGAGTACGCACCGCTGTGTGATCCCGAGATCTGGAACCTGGGGATTCCCGTGCTCGGTGTTTGCTACGGCATGCAGCTGATGGTGCAGCAGCTGGGGGGCTCGGTGGTGGCCGCCGGCCGCGCTGAATACGGCAAGGCACCGCTCTACGTGGACGACCCTACCGATCTGCTCACCAACGTGGATGAAGGGTCCACGATGTGGATGAGCCACGGTGATTCCGTGGAGCGCCTGCCGGATGGGTTCGTGCGGCTGGCCCACACCGACAACACCCCGGAAGCCGCCGTGGCTCACCACGAGCGGCGCCTCTATGGCGTGCAGTTCCACCCGGAGGTGGTGCATTCCGTGTGCGGCATGGCGTTGCTGCGCAATTTCGTTTATCACATCTGCGGTTGTCTGCCGGATTGGACTACCGCGGCCTTCATTGATGAGGCCGTGGCCGATGTGCGCCGCCAAGTGGGTGATAAGCGCGTGCTGCTGGCACTCTCCGGGGGTGTTGATTCCTCCACGCTCGCCTTCCTGCTGCACAAGGCGATCGGTGATCAGCTCACCTGCATGTTCATCGATCAGGGCTTCATGCGCAAAGGCGAGCCCGAGTTTCTGGTGGAGTTTTTCGACAAGCGCTTCCACATCAACGTGGAGTACATCAATGCGCGTGAACGCTTCATCAACAAGCTCGCCGGCGTCACCGATCCAGAAGAAAAGCGCAAGCTGATCGGCACCGAATTCATTCGGGTGTTTGAAGAGGAGAGCAAGCGCCTTGGTCCCTTTGACTACCTCGCCCAGGGCACGCTTTACCCGGATGTGATTGAGAGCGCTGGCACCAACGTGGATCCCAAAACGGGTGAGCGGGTTGCAGTGAAGATCAAGAGCCACCACAACGTGGGCGGCCTGCCCAAGGATCTGCAGTTCAAGCTGGTGGAGCCCTTGCGCAAGCTCTTCAAAGATGAAGTGCGCAAGGTGGGCCGCACCCTCGGCCTTCCAGAGGAGATCGTGGGCCGCCATCCCTTCCCAGGTCCCGGACTGGCGATCCGCATCCTCGGTGAGGTCACCGATGACAAGCTCGACATCCTGCGCGATGCCGACCTGATCGTGCGCGAGGAAATCAAGAACGCAGGTTTGTATCACGAGATCTGGCAGGCCTTCGCCGTGCTGTTGCCGGTGCGCAGCGTTGGCGTGATGGGTGACAAGCGCACCTATGCCTTCCCGGTGGTGCTGCGCTGCGTCTCCAGCGAAGACGGCATGACCGCCGACTGGTCGCGCCTGCCCTACGACCTGCTGGAAACGATCTCCAACCGGATCGTGAATGAGGTGAAGGGCGTGAACCGGGTGGTGCTCGACATCACCAGCAAGCCCCCCGGCACGATCGAGTGGGAGTGAGCGGCCTGCGCTGGCCGCAGCCGGATGGCTCCGTTACCCTCGGGGCCCCGGCTCAGGAGCCTTGACCGCCGCCCCCCAGCAGGACCTCCAGCTGCAGCGCCGCCTCCAGCAGGACAGCATCCAGCTGGCCGGCAAGGTGATCTATCTCAATCCCTTCCTCTACTGGCGTCGCTTTGACGCCAACACCGACCGCTGGCTGCGCGAACCCGGCCAGCTGGCTGAAGATCAGGTGAGTGCCAACCGGTTGCGCTTCTACCCCGAACTTGACTGGGACCTGCTCAGCGACGAGGAGCGGGTGATCAAGGATGGGGCTGTTGAGATGTTCCTCAAGAGCCTGGAGCTGATCAGCACCTTCAACCCCGAGCTCACCCCCGGCCAGCTGCTCGAGGTGGAGCGCAAGATGGCCGTCACCAAGAAACGGGCCTTCGAGCGTTGGGTGGCCAAGGCGCTCAAGCGCCGCTTGCAGCAGGAGGTGAGTGAGCGGCGCCGCTTCGATCGGGAGCGCCTGCTGCGCGACTGGAATGAGTGGCTGCTGTTGCCGGTCACCCGTCAGGCTCTGATCCCCTTCTCCGCTCTGCTGGTGCTGGCGGTGGGTGGTGGGTGGTGGTGGGGTTCGCAGCAGTTCTGCCGCCAGCAGATCGTGCAGCCGCCTGTGGAGGCGGGCCCGCGCTGAGCACGTCAGACTGAGTGTTCGACCTGCGCTGCCGTTTCGGCTCCGATGGCTTCTGATCCCCTCGATGCCTTGCGCCTCACCCTGATGCAGGAGGTGTTGCCGGTGGGTCTGGCGGTGGTGGAGCGGGCCCGCCGCGGAGGCCCCCGCGATGTGATCGAGGCTTTCAGTGCTCAGGCTGATCCTCTGCAGCAGCTGCGCCAGGAGGGCGAGCCGGCTGCCCGTCAGGTGCGCGAGAGCCTGGATCGCCTCCAGCCCGGGCTGGGCAACCCCGTGATGAAGGTGGAGGTTCGCGATGTGCCGGCTGATGATCAGCCTCAGGCTGCTGCCCCGGCCGGCGCAGCGCAGGAGCGTGAGCAGTTGCAGCAGGCGCTGCTCCGGATCGGTTCCCGTTTGACGCAGCTGGAGCAGCGGCTGCAGCCGGAGGCCTGAGCGGCATGGCGCTGGCCTCCGGCGGGCAACGCCACACCGGGATGCAGCAGCAGCCCGCGATCCTGCTCGGGCTGGTGGTGCTGTTCGCCTCGGCGATGGTGCTGCGGCTGGGTTGGCTTCAGTTGCTCCACGGTCAGGAGAACCGGGCCCGGGCCGACGAAAACCGCATCCGTCTGCTGGCGCGTAGCCCGGTGCGGGGCCGCATCCTCGATCGCAATGGTCAGGTGCTGGTCTCGAGCCGGCTCACCTACAGCCTTTATCTCCAGCCCAAGCTGGTGAACGATCAGGACTGGCCGGCCCTGCGGGCACGGCTCAGCCAGCTGCTGGGCCTGCCGCAAGCCCAGCTGGATCAGAAACGCCGGGATGGTCCCGGCGCTCAGCGCTATCGGATCGAGCTGGCCAGCGAGCTCACCCCTCAGCAGGTGCTGCGGTTTCGCGAGCAGAGCACAGGCCTCAAGGGTGCCGAGGTGGATCTCGATGTGCTGCGCAGCTACCCGCACGGCTCGCTGGGAGCCCATGCCCTCGGTTACACCCAGCCGATCACCGAGCAGGAATACAAGAGCCTGGCCAAGAAGGGCTATCAGATCCGGGATCGCATCGGTCGCATCGGCCTGGAGGCGGCCTTTGAGTCGCAACTGCGCGGCGCCTGGGGCGGCCAGATGGTTGAGGTGAACGCCATGGGTGAGATCCAGCGGGTCCTGGGCGATCGGCCGTCGAAGGCCGGCAAGGATCTGCAGACCACCCTCGATCTGGATCTGCAACGGGCCGCCGAAGAGGTGCTCAAGGACAAGCCCGGCGGCGCGATCGTGGCGCTCAACCCCACCAATGGCGCGATCCTGGCTCTGGCCAGCCGGCCCACCTTCGATCCCAACTTCTTCTCCAAGAGCGTCACCACCCAGAAGGAGTACGACGCTCTGTTCAATTCACCGCTCAAGCCGCTGCTCAGCCGGGCGATGAGCGCCTACGACCCCGGCAGCACCTGGAAGGCCGTGACGGCCATGGCGGGGATGGAGAGCGGCAAGTTTCCGCCCAACACCAAGCTGGTGACACGGGGCTGCATCACCTACGGCGGTCACTGCTTCCCGGATCACAACGGGGTCGGTTTCGGCACGATCGGCTACGAGGACGCGCTGCGCTTCTCGAGCAATACCTTCTTCTATCAAATCGGTGTGGGTGTGGGTTCGATCGCGCTTTACAACGCGGCCTTGAGCCTTGGTTTCACCAAACCCACCGGGATTGAGATCGGCTACGAGGAAAGCCCCGGTCTGGTGGGGAACGAGCGCTGGGCGGCCCAGGGCCGTGGTTGGTCCAAGCCCGGCAGCACGCCCTGGATCCCGGAAGACATGGCCAGCATGTCGATCGGACAGTCGGTGGTGCAGATCACGCCGCTGCAGCTGGCTCGGGCCTACGCCGTATTCGCCAATGGCGGCTATCTGATCACGCCCCATCTGGTGGATCAGGGGCTCGATTGGACCGCTCCCCCCCGCCGGACCAAGGTGGACATCAAGCCCACCACCCTGGCCACCGTCGCTCGCGGCCTGCGCAAGGTGGTATCGGATGGCACCGGCCATGGCATGAACGTGCCCAACCTGCCGCCTGTGGCCGGCAAGACCGGGACCGCCGAGGACAGCACCGGTGGCCCCGATCACGCCTGGTTTGCCTGTTTTGCCCCCTATCCCAATGGCCAGATCGTGGTGGTGGCCTTTGCCCAGAACACCCCGGGCGGTGGCTCCGTGCATGCTCTGCCGATGGCCCGCAAGGTGCTCGAGGTGTGGACTCAGCTGCGC
>JBDKGF010000255.1:0-6070 GCA_039798305.1 Cyanobacteriota bacterium | reverse complement strand
CTTTGGGGTGGAGGGCAGCCGCGATTGGATGGCCGCGGCGGCCGCCGCCTTCGGCATCGCTCCGGCCCAGGTGGCGGCCGTGCTCGATCCGCTGGTGGAGCGGGGCCAGCGCGCCTTGGCTCCCCAGCGGGAGACGTTGGCGGGCAAACGGCTCTTCCTGCTGCCGGATTCCCAGCTGGAGATCCCCCTGGCCCGCTTCCTCAGCCGCGAGTGCGGCATGGAGTTGGTGGAGGTGGGCACCCCCTATCTCGATCGGCAGCTGATGGCCGAGGAGCTGGCGCTGCTGCCGGCCGGCACCCAGCTGAGCGAGGGCCAGCACGTGGATAACCAGCTGCTGCGGGTACGCGCGCAGCGCCCGGATCTGGTGGTGTGCGGCCTCGGGCTCGCCAATCCCCTGGAGGCCGAAGGCATGGCCACCAAATGGTCGATCGAGCTGGTGTTCAGCCCCATCCACGGCATCGATCAGGCCGCTGATCTGGCCGAACTGTTCGCCCGGCCCCTGCGCCGCCGCGCCGCACTCTCCTTCGCCTGAGGCACTGCTCCGATGGAACTCACTCTCTGGACCTACGAAGGCCCCCCGCACGTGGGCGCGATGCGCATCGCCGCCTCGATGGAGGGGGTGCACTACGTGCTGCATGCCCCCCAGGGCGACACCTACGCCGATCTGCTGTTCACGATGATCGAGCGGCGCGATAAGCGCCCCCCGGTGACCTACACCACCTTCCAAGCCCGCGATCTCGGCGGCGACACCGCGGAGTTGGTGAAGCGCTCGATCGCTGATGCGGTGGCCCGCTTTCAGCCCGAGGCGCTGCTGGTGGGCGAGAGCTGCACTGCTGAGCTGATCCAAGACCAACCCGGTGCGCTGGCAGCCGGCATGGATCTCGGTGGCGTTCCGATCGTGAATCTGGAGCTGCCCGCCTATTCCAAGAAGGAGAACTGGGGCGCAGCGGAAACCTTCTATCAACTGGTGCGCGGCCTGCTCAAAGCGCAGCTGCCGGCCCCTGGCTCTCCCAAGCCCGACCCCGCCCGCTGGCGCAGCGAGGGTCGCCGGCCGCGGCTGAATCTGCTGGGCCCTTCGCTGCTCGGTTTCCGCTGCCGCGACGATGTGCGCGAGATCACGCAGCTGCTCGGCAGCTATGGCATCGATGTGGCGGTGGTGGCACCGCTTGGGGCATGGCCGGCGGATCTGCAGCGGATCCCCACGGCTGACGCCAATGTGTGCCTCTATCCCGAGCTGGCGGGCACGCTCTGCAGCTGGCTGGAGCGCCAGTTCGGCATGGCTTGCGTGCGCACGGTGCCGATTGGGATCGGCGCCACGGTGGCCTTCCTTCGGGAGGTGCACAGCGTGCTGGATCTGGAGCTGCCGGCTGAGCTGCAGCCCGGAGCCGATGGGGTGTGTGAGGCAGAGCGCCGCTCACGGCTGCCCTGGTATTCGCGTTCGGTGGATTCCACCTACCTCACCGGCAAGCGGGTGTTCGTGTTCGGCGATGCCACCCATGCGATCGCCGCTGCCCGCATTGCCAGCCGCGAACTGGGCTTCCAGGTGGTGGGCCTCGGCAGCTACAGCCGCGAAATGGCCCGCGAGCTCCGTGCAGCCGCAGCCGAGCTCGGCGTTGAGCCCCTGATCAGCGACGACTACCTCGCCGTGGAAGCCGCCATCGCCGAGGCCGCCCCCGAGCTGGTGCTGGGCACTCAGATGGAGCGCCACAGCGCCAAGCGGCTCGGCATCCCCTGCGCCGTGATCAGCACGCCGCTGCATGTGCAGGATGTGCCGGCCCGCTATGCCCCGCAGATGGGGTTTGAGGGGGCGAATGTGATCTTCGATTCCTGGGTGCACCCGCTGATGATGGGCCTCGAGGAACACCTGATCGGCATGTTCCGCCACGATTTCGAATTCGTGGATGGCCACCGCAGTCACCTGGGCGACGGGGCACCTGCTTCAGCCCCGGCTGAGGCGTCAGCGGTGCCGGCGATGGCTGCGGCTGCCGGTGTTGGCCTGAGTTGGAGCCCTGAGGGTGAGGCTGAGCTGGCCAAGATCCCGTTTTTCGTGCGGGGCAAGGTGCGCAAGAACACCGAGACCTACGCCCGCGAGCGGGGGCTGGCGGTGATCGATAGCGAGGCGCTGTACGAGGCGAAGGCCCACTTCAGTCGCTGAGGATCACAGACGCCTACAACCTGTGGCGCTCCCGGTGCGGCACTTCACCCTTGGGTAGGACTCAAGTGCCGCCATGTGCATCGGATGTGAGCTCAGCCAGCAGCTGAGCAGCTGCTTCAGCCAGGCGGTGCTGGCTCGCGCCGGCAGCACCACGAGCCGGCGACGGGTGCTGCAAGCCGGCGCTCTGATGGCCGCCTCCGCTGTGGCGCCAAGCCTGCTCAAGGCCGAGGCGAAGGCGGTTCCCTCGGAAGGCAAGGCTGATTGGCTGTTTGAGGGCGGCACAATCCTCACCATGGAGCGCGACCAGCCCCGCGCCGAAGCGGTGGCGGTGCGCGGCAACACGATCGTGTACGTGGGTGATCGGCGTGGCGCCCAGCGCTGGCTTGGATCCAACACCCAGCGGGTGGATCTCAAAGGGCGGATCCTGCTGCCGGGACTGATTGATAGCCACGTTCATCCGCTGATGGGGACTCTGTTTCGCAGTGGCCTGAGCTTGAAGATCGAATCGCGTGAGCGGGAGGTGCTCGAATCGATCGATGCGTATGTGAAGGCCAACCCTGGTACAGGCGTGTTCTTTGGCAATGGCTGGGATTCCAATCTATTCAGTGCGCAAGGTGGGCCGCATCGCCGCGACCTTGACGCGATTAGCAGCGATCGACCGATCCTGCTGATGTCTTCCGATATGCATTCCGCCTGGGTGAATAGCAAGGCACTGGAAGTGGCGGGAATCACATCAGACACGCCGAATCCACCGGTGGGTGAAATCGTGCGCGACCAAGAGGGTCAGCCCACGGGTTATCTGCGCGAGGCGCCGGCGATGTTGCCGGTGATCAACGCGCTCAATCTGCTTTCTCCCAAAACCTATGGCCCGTTGTTACAGGCCCTGTTGCAGCAGTTTTCGGCGATGGGATTTACCAGCCTCTTCGATGCGGCGATGCCTTTTGGTCAGCTCGCGGTTTACGAGGCGATCGAGGAGCTGGATCGCCGCGCGGCACTGCCTGTGCGCCTGCATGTCACGCAGACGGTGACATCAGAAGCGGATGTTGCTACTGCGGTGAGTACCCTCAGCCAGCTCCATCAGCGCTTTGGCACCGAGCATTTTCGGGTGTCCACTCTCAAGATCGTGGGCGATGGGGTGATCGAAAACCGCCAGGCTGCCCTGATCAAGCCCTATTTGCAGCCGGCCGGTAGCCAAGGCCGGCTGGCGATCTCCACCGAGTCGGCGGTGACGTTGCTCAAGCAATGCCACAAGGCTGGTTTCGATGTGCACTACCACACCATCGGTGATGCTTCCCTGCGCCAGATCCTCGATGCCCTTGCCACAGCCCGTCAGCAGGGCGCTGCTCCCAAGGTCACTGTGGCCCATGTACAAATCGCCGATGATGCCGATCAGCAACGCCTCGCCAGGCTCAAGCCGCTGATCAGCAGCACAGGCATCTGGTGCATTCGCTTTCAGGCCACGGAGCAGGCCATCGGCACAGAGCGCTACAACAAGATGTTCCGCTTCGGAAGGTTGCAGCGTGATCACGGCCTCAATGTGGCCCTGGGCAGTGATTGGCCTGCGACCTACGCCAGTGGAACCCTGGGCATTGAACCGATGCTGAATGTGCAGGCAGCGATCCGGCGCCAACCGCCGCCGCCTCTCCTGGAGGCGATGAAGGGTGTTCTCGGCCCTGGGGCCAGCGAACCCCTGCCTCCGATGGAAGATGCATTCACCCTCGACGGCGCTCTGGAGGCCTACACCATCGCCGGTGCCCGTCAGCTCGGGATCGACAACATCACGGGCTCAATCCTTGAGGGCAAGCGCGCTGATCTATGCGTCCTGGATCAAGACCTCACGACCATTCGCACCGATCGCATCTACAGCGCCCGCTGTCTGCTCACGCTGATGGATGGCGTGGCCCGTCATGATGCACGCACCGCGGCCTGAATGGTTGCAAGCTGAGTATTTATACCCAGCGATTCCTCTTGATTTGTGAATGCCTTGTGTGTGGGGATGCGCACAGCTCTGGGATCGATGTTTCGCTTTGCACGAACAGCTGTTGCGATTCACCTGGGCAGGGGTTGGATGAAGGAATTCAAGCCTTGCCTGTATGACATCCACGCTCACGCGGCCCGATGGTGAAGGCAGTGTTCAGGTGCATCAGGAGGCTGGCCTCCAGATCGAGGAAGGCGCTCTGGTGATCGCCGTGTACGGCAAGGGAGGCATCGGCAAAAGCACCACCAGCTCCAACCTCTCGGCTGCTTTCTCCAAGCTGGGCAAGCGGGTGCTGCAGATCGGTTGCGATCCCAAGCACGACAGCACCTTCACGCTCACCAAGCAGATGGTGCCCACGGTGATCGACATCCTCGAAACCGTGGACTTCCACACCGAGGAGCTCCGCCCTGAAGATTTCGTGTTCGAGGGCTTCAACGGTGTGCAGTGCGTGGAATCCGGCGGTCCGCCGGCGGGCACCGGCTGCGGCGGCTATGTGACCGGCCAGACCGTGAAGCTGCTCAAGGAGCACCATCTGCTGGAAGACACCGATGTGGTGATCTTTGATGTGCTCGGTGATGTGGTGTGCGGTGGCTTTGCGGCTCCCCTGCAGCACGCCGATTACTGCCTGATCGTGACCGCCAACGATTTCGATTCGATCTTCGCGATGAATCGGATCATTGCGGCGATCCAGGCCAAGGCCAAGAACTACAAAGTGCGCCTCGGCGGCGTGGTGGCCAACCGCTCCAAAGACACCGATCAGATCGATCGCTTCAACGAGCGCGTGGGCATGAAAACCATGGCCCACTTCCCGGATCTCGATGCGATCCGCCGCTCCCGCCTGAAGAAGTGCACGATCTTCGAGATGGAGTCCACCCCCGAGGTGGAAGCGGTGCAGAACGAATACCTGCGCCTGGCCCAGTCGATGCTCGACAGCGTGCAGCCCCTGGAGGCTGAATCGCTCAAGGATCGCGAGATCTTCGATCTGCTGGGCTTCGACTGATCAGCTGCGGTTGCGCACGGGGTTGCTGAGCAGCCCCACGCCGCTGATCTCCACCTCCACCACATCGCCATCGCGCAGAAAGCGCGGCGGCTTGCGGCCCGCGCCCACGCCTGCCGGGGTGCCGGTGAGGATCACGCTGCCGGCGAGCAAGGTGGTGCCCTGGCTGAGCTCGGCGATCAGACGCGCCACTGGAAAGATCATCGTGGCGGTGCTGGCCTGTTGCACCACTTCGCCATTGAGGCGGGTGGTGAGCTCCAGGTTCTGCAGATCGGCGATGGCGCTGATGGGCACCGGCTCCCCCAGGGGGCAGAAGGTATCGAAGCTCTTGCCGCGGCACCACTGGCCGCCGCTGCCATGCCACTGCCACCAGCGCTGGCTCACATCGTTGGCGCAGGCCACGGCGGCGATCACCTCGCGGGCCTGGGCTTCGGGCACATCGCGGGCATCGCAGCCCAGGATCACCGCCAGCTCGCCCTCGTAGTCCACCCCGATCGGAGGGTCGCGGTCGTCGGTGTGCACCACCGGTGGCAGTTCGATCGCCTCGCCAGAGCCGATCACGCTGGCCGGGTTTTTCATGAACAGCACCGGCCGCTCCGGCAGCTTCAGGGCTCCCGGCTCGGCCAGTTCAGCGGCGTGATCGGCGTAGTTCTTGCCGATGCAGAGGATCGCGGGAGGCCGGGCCGGCGCCATCTCAGGCCAGCCCCACCAGCTTCATCGACTCCTCCCACACCCCCTGGGCGGTTTCGGGGTTACTGGCCTTATCGGAGAGCTCCTGGCTGAACTGCTTGCCCTCTTTCTTCTGGCGGTTGCCCCAGCTCCAGTGCACACCGGAAGCGGCAAAGGCTGGATCGGCCACCACCTGGGCCACCCGCTCGCCCGCCAGGGCCTGGCTCACGTAGCCGCCGGTGATGTTCTTCTGGAACCAGGGGAAGATCGT
>JBDKGF010000254.1:0-2717 GCA_039798305.1 Cyanobacteriota bacterium | reverse complement strand
GCCGGGTTTTCAGAAACATCGAGCCAGCAGCGGGGCAGCGGCTCACCGGAGGGAAAGATCAGATCCGCGTTGAGACACAGCTCGGGCTCCTGCAGCTCCTCGCCGGCATGAAGACGGCCCTGCAGGTGCGTGACGAAAGGATCAAACAAGGCGGGAAGAGTCAACACCTCCATCAAGGAGCCGTCATGCCGGGTTTTCAGAAACATCGAGCCAGCGCTACCGCTGCATCCGGTTTACCGAGGCTCGCCCTGATCGGCAGGCCCGGATCCGGTGCATCAGCGGTGCATCTGCCAGGTGACGAGCGTGCCCACCGGGCTCCAGAGCAGATCGGGAATCAACAGCAGAGGCGAAGCAACTGCTCCAGCTTGATCACGGCAGTCCCGCTGCAACGCCGTGCCGGAGCGGCCGGCACCAGCGGGACACCGCCAACCTGAGTGCGGCCAACGAGCCATGGGCTGATCCGGTCCTCTGACACAGCACGCAGTCACCCGGGATCAGCGCCTCGTTGCGCCTCACTCCACGCCAAGCCCGCCCCTACGGCGATCAGAGCCTTCGCCGGGGCGTGGATCAACAGAGCATTCACCATGACAACTCTTTCCTCCGCGGTCAGGAGCCATCCCTGGCGGCAGTTCAGTGCATGGATCACCAGCACCGGCAACCGGATCTACATCGGTTGGTTCGGCGTCCTGATGATTCCCTGCCTCCTCACGGCGACCATCGTGTTCGCCATGGCCTTCGTGGCGGCACCCCCAGTGGATGTTGATGGCATCCGTGAACCCGTGAGCGGTTCACTGCTGGGGGGCAACAACCTGATCAGCGCGGCCGTGGTGCCGAGCTCCAATGCCATCGGGCTGCACTTCTATCCGCTGTGGGAAGCCTCCAGCGTGGAGGAGTGGCTCTACAACGGCGGCCCCTATCAACTGATCGTGTTCCACTTTCTGATCGGGATCACGGCCTGGATGGGGCGTCAATGGGAACTCAGCTACAGGCTGGGGATGCGCCCCTGGATTGCCGTGGCCTTCTCCGCCCCCTGGGCCGGCGCCATGGCCGTGTTGTTGGTGTACCCCCTGGGGCAGGGTGCCTTTGCCGATGGCATGCCCCTCGGCATCTCCGGCACCTTCAACTTCATGCTGGTGCTGCAGGCTGAACACAACGTGCTGATGCACCCGCTGCACATGCTGGCCGTGGCGGGCAGCTTTGGCGGTGCCTTTCTGGCGGCACTGCACGGCTCACTGGTGAGCAGCAGCCTGATTCGTGAAACCACCGAACAGGAATCGATCAATCGCGGCTATCTGTTCGGCCAGAAAGAGCCCACTTACAACATCGTGGCTGCCCATGCCTACATGGGTCGCCTGATCATGCCCTACGCCACCAGTGACAACAGCCGCAGCGTGCATGCGCTGCTGACTGCCTGGCCGGTGATCGGCATCTGGTGCTCAGCCCTGGCTGTGGCCAGCTTCGCTTTCAACCTCAACGGCTTCAATTTCAACCATGCCGTGCTCGATCACCAGGGCCGCGTGATTCCCACCTGGGCCGATGTGCTCAACCGCGGCAACCTCGGTATCGAAGCGATGCACGAGCGCAACGCTCACCAGTTCCCCCTCGATCTGGCGGCACGGCCAGCCTCAGCGCAGGGCTGAGCGAGGAGACAACAGGCAGGGGGCGCTCCATGCCGGGCGCCCTCTCACCGGTTACCGCACTCTGCTCAACAACAGCGGCACTCCTGCAGCAGCAGCGACCTGATCTTGCCAAGAGCGCCTACAGCTGGATCACCCAATCCGAGGCCAGCTGATGGCAGCCTTGATCACGCTTGAACTGACAGCGCAGGAGCTGCATCTGTTGCGCAACACCATCCGGGCCCGCCGCATCTACGAGCCCTGCCAGCACACCCTGGCCCGGGGCATCTGGCAACCCTGGATGGCCCCCTTGCTGGAGAAGCTCAGCCAGGCCGACGCCCGGCACACCGAGCCGGGCTGACGTCAACCGAGCTGCTTGACGGCCTCGCCGTAGCCCTGGCAACAGGGCAACGGCGGGTAGCCATGGGCCTTCAACACCGCCTCCAGGCGTGCAGTGGCCTGTGGCAAGCGGCCCGTGGCGATAGCCGGGAAGGCATGGTGAGCGCTGTGATGCGGCAATCCCCCCAGCCAGCCATTCAGCCAATCGGGAACGGCAACCGTGCGCGAGCCATACAACTGACTGAGCAGCGGATGGGGTTGCGGGTGCCAGAGGTGCCAGTGCTCGATGGCACCACGCAGCTGCAGCAGCGCCCCCGCCACCCGCTCCACCACAAGCCAGCACAGCGCATAGGCCAACAGCTCACCGTGGTGGATCACCAGCGCCAGGATCAGCGCCTGCACCAGCACGATCCCCAGCCCGTCGAGCAGCAGAGCCCGGCGCAGGGCCGGCTGCTGCGCCTGGAGCCGCCACGCCTCCTGCAACGTGCGCAGGATCAAACCCACCCCACCCGCCAGCGCCAGGTGCCGCCAGCCCCCGGGCAGCTGCTGGTGAATCCGCTCAGGGTCGCGCCGATCGCGCCCATTCCAGCGGTGATGCAGGCGATGCAGCAACCGGTAGGTGAACCAGGGCCAGGCCATCGGCCAGCTGATCAGAGCCGCCAGCACCGGCTCCAGCCGACGCCGGCCGATCAGGGTGCCGTGGCAGGCCTCATGGCTTGCAATCAGCAGCAGCGTCTCCGCCAGGGCGATCAGCAGGGCTGC
>JBDKGF010000253.1:0-3397 GCA_039798305.1 Cyanobacteriota bacterium | reverse complement strand
GGGGCGCACCGATGCGGGCGCAGGCCAGCATGGCGATCGCCGCCTCGGGCACCATCGGCATGTAGAGCGCCACCAGATCGCCCTTGCCGATCCCCAGCGCCTTGAGGGCATTGGCGGCCTTGCACACCTCAGCATGCAGCTGGCGATAGGTGAAGGTGCGGGTATCGCCGGGTTCGCCCTCCCAGATCAGGGCTGTCTTCTCGGCGCGGGGACCATCGAGATGGCGATCGAGGCAGTTGTAGGCGAGGTTGGTGGTGCCGCCTTCGAACCAGCGGGCAAAGGGCGGATCGCTCCAATCGAGCACCGTGTGGAAGGGTTCGAACCAATGCAGCTCGCGCCTGGCCGCATCGCCCCAGAACCGGTCGGGATCGTCGTTGGCCAGGGCCGCCAGCCTGCGGTAGGCCTCCAGCGAACCGATGGCCGCACCGGCAGCCAGGGCGGCCGGCGGCTCAAACACCCGCTGCTCCTGCAGCACCGATTCAATCGTGGTGCTGGTAGCGGGGCTGGTCTGGGCCTCGGACATGCGGGCAACGGCAGGCGCGCCCATTCAAGCGAGCGCGCAAGCCGCCTGGCCGTCCGGGCGCCTGGCCTGTAATAGCTGCCGCAGGATGCGGCGCTGCTTCAGGATGGAGCGATGGTCCGCCCCGCCGCCTGCCTGTTCGATCTCGACGGGCTGCTGCTCGACACTGAACCGCTGCATGCGGAGGCCTGGCAGCAGGCCTCCAGCCACTTCGGGCGGGTGCTGGAGGCCGAGGAGCTGTTAGCCCTGCGGGGGCGCCGCCGCCACGACTGCGCCGATCAGGTGCGGCAGTGGATCGGCGGCAGCGGAGCCGCAGCCGTGCCCAGCCGCGAGGCGCTGCTGGCGGTGCGGCAGCCCATTGCCGAAGCGCTGCTGATCCATGCGGCGCCGATGCCGGGGGCCCCGGAGCTGGTGCGGCACTGCCAGGCCCTGGAGATTCCGAGGGCCCTGGCCACCAGCTGCTCAAAAGCCGCCGTGGAGCTCAAGGCAGCACCGCACCCCTGGCTCGCCTGCATCAGCGTGCGGGTGCACGGCGATGATCCCCTGCTCCAACGCGGCAAGCCGGCACCGGATGTGTTTCTGCTGGCGGCGGAGCGACTGGGCGTGGATCCAAACCTGTGCTGGGCCTTCGAAGACTCACCCGCCGGCGTGCAGTCAGCCCGCGCCGCAGGATGCCGGGTGCACGTGCTGCCGCCCAATCACCTGAGCAGCCAGCAACGGCAGGAGCTCTATCCAAGAATCGATCACTTCCTGAGCAGCCTCGAGGAGATCGTGGGAGAGCTTCAGTAAAGCCGGCTCAGCACAAACTCGGGCAAGGCCAGCAGTGCACTGCGGCTTTCCGAGGGGGGCAGCCAGCTGATGGCCTCCCGGGCTTCGTTGGCGAAGCCTTCCGCCAGAGCGCGGGAGCGCTGAATGGCCTGGCTGTTGCGCACCAACTCGAGGGCCTGATCCAGATCGCCGTCTTCACTGAACTCCCGCTCGATCAAGCCAGCCAGGGCGGGATGCTCCTCCAGGGCGTACAGAGCAGGCGCCGTGAGGTAACCGGTGGCCAGGTCGCTGGCAGCCGGTTTACCGAGTTGCTGATCGCTGCCGGTGAAATCCAGGATGTCGTCCACCACCTGGAAGGCGAGGCCCAGCTGACGGCCGAAGCGGTAGAGCTCATCGAGCTGATGGGCCGGCAGGCCACTGAGCACCCCGGCGGCGCGGGCGCTGTTGGCAATCAGTGATGCGGTTTTGCAGTAGCTCTTCTCGAGGTAGGTCTCGAAGCTTTGGCCGGTGTCGTAGCGGAACAGACCCTGCTTCACCTCACCGTCGGCGAGATCCATGATCACGCGCGAGAGCAGCTTCACCACCTCGAGATCATCGAGGTTGGCGAGGTGCCAGCTGGCCTGGGCGAACAGAAAATCGCCGGCCAGCACCGCCACACGGTGATTGAAACGGCTGTGAACCGTATCCACACCACGGCGGGTGCTGGCCTCATCCACCACGTCGTCATGAACGAGCGAGGCGGTGTGGATCATCTCGGTGATCTCAGCCAGGCGCCGATGGCGGGCCGTGAGCTCCCCATCGGCGCTCAGCGCACGGGAGACGAGCAGCACAATGCCGGGGCGCAGACGCTTACCCCCTGCACTGAACAGGTGTTCAGCAGCAGCCTGAAGAATCGGGTGCCCCGCTCCGATCAGGCTGCGCAGATCGCTCAGCAGAGCCTCGAGGTCGGCCTCGACGGGCTGGAGCAGCTCTGCAACCGTGGCCATGACCCCCTGCGGTGCGCCGATCCTAGAAGGCGCAGCAGGGCTGGCGCTGGCTCAGCCGCGATGGAGCTGTCCCTGACTCCAGGTGAGGGCCCGGCTGCTGCAGTGCACCCCCAGCAGCCGGGCCACGGCCTGATCAAAAGCCTGGGGATCGGCACTGGTGAAGAACTGGTGCTCGCGGCGGCAGGCGCCGCCGCCGCAGAGCAAGCCCGCAGCAGCGAGCAGCTCCCGCAGGTGGCGTGCCACGGCAGGAGCCGGATCGAGCACCGCGAGCGCAGGCCCCACCAGCCGGCGGATCGCCTCGATCACAAAGGGGTAGTGGGTGCAGCCGAGCACGATCGTGTCGGCACCGGCGGCGAGCATCGGGTTGAGAAAGCCGCGCAGCAGCGCATCGCAGCGCTCGCCCTCCAGCTCTCCCATCTCCACCAGATCCGCCAGACCGATGCACACCTGCTCCACCACCTGCACATCGCCGGCCCAGCGCCCCACGGTGGCCCGGTAGAGCTCGCCCTGAAAGGTGGCGGGCGTAGCCATCACCCCCACCACACCTGAGCGGGTGAGCTCCACCGCCGGCTTCACCGCCGGCTCCAGCCCCAGGATCGGCAGCTGCGGGAAGGCCTGGCGCAGGGGCTCGAGCGCCACGGCGGAGGCCGTGTTGCAAGCCACCACGATCGCCTTGCAACCCATGGCCATCAGCTCAGCCGCGATCTCGCTGCAGTAAGCCCGGATCTCCTGGGCTGAACGCTGGCCGTAGGGCACATGGGCCTGATCAGCCAGATAGATCACCGATTCATCCGGCAGGTGATGCACCACCTGCCGCCAGACACTCAAGCCCCCCACGCCGGAATCAAAGATGCCGATGGGAGCGCCGCTCATGGATTAGCGACCAGGTAATTGAGCAGGCCCGTGGCGATCGCCACCGCCATGCGACGGCGGAAGGCGGGATCAGCCAGGCGGGGTGACTCGAGCTGTCCAGTCACAAAACCCATCTCGGCCAACGCCGCCGGCATCACGGTGCGGCGGATCACAAAGAAGCGGCCGGGGCGGGCGCCGCGATCCGGGCTACCCGGCGACACCCGCAGCATCTGCAGCTGCACAGCCTCCGCGAGCCGCCTGGAGGGTCCGT
>JBDKGF010000252.1:0-4068 GCA_039798305.1 Cyanobacteriota bacterium | reverse complement strand
GCACCATGGCCGTGGTTGACGAGCGCGACGCGGACAACGTGCGCGCCATGCTCCCCTACAGCTGAATCGCCCGGCTGAACCGCTGTATCACCGTTTTCTGAGAACCATCGATGGCACGCGTCAAGAGGGGCAATGTCGCCCGTAAGCGCCGCAACAAGATCCTTCGCCTAGCCCGCGGCTTCCGCGGCGGCAACGGCTCGCTGTTCCGCACCGCCAATCAGCGGGTGATGAAGGCCCTCTGCAATGCCTACCGCGACCGTCGTCGTCGCAAGCGCGACTTCCGTCGTCTGTGGATTGCCCGCATCAACGCTGCAGCTCGTCTGAACGGCCTGAGCTACAGCCGTCTGATCGGCGGCCTCAAGAAGGCCGATGTGCAGCTGAACCGCAAGATGCTGGCCCAGCTGGCCGTTGTCGATCCCGGCAGCTTCACCGCTGTGGTCGGTGCAGCCAAGGGCTGACCGTTAACCTCTGCGTTGCCTGATCAGACTGGTTGATGGATTTCTCGCTTCCACAGGCCTATCTGATCGGGCTTTTGGTCATCCTCGGCGGTGCCGCTGTTTTGGTGGCACGGCAGATCCTGCGGGTCCGGCGCGACGAGGTTGCGTTGATCCGTTTGGAGCAAGCCAGCAAAACCGGCGAACAGTCCGCAGCTGACCTGTATGAATTGGCCTCCGTGCAGCTGCGCAAGCGGCTGTACGGCCAGGCCATCGACAATCTGAAGCTGGCGAGCAAGTACTCCGCTGCTGAACCTCCCGAAGCCCAGGCGTTGATCGAAAACGCGCTGGGTTTTGCGTTGGCAGCGCAGAGCAACTACGGCGCCGCCATCAAGCACTACCGCGCAGCCCTGCGAGCCAAGGCCGACTATCCGGTGGCTCTCAACAACCTGGCTTACGCCCTCGAGAAGCAACAGAAGCCCGAGGAGGCCAAGGAGAATTATCTGAAGGTGCTGGAGCTCGACAGCAGCAACGGCACCGCCAAAAAGCGGCTCAAGCGACTGGAACGCACAGCCGCCTGAACCGGTCAGCGCTCACCAGAGGCCGCGGATCGCAGGAGCTCCAGTCGTTGCTCCCACCGGGTTGAGCACCAGCTGCCCGCCGGGATTGGTGAGACGAGGAGCGCTCCATCCCGAAAGCGTGAAACCCTGCAGGCCAAGGAACTGACCGCCATCCTCTAGGCCTGCCGCGCTCACACCACCGAGCAGCAGCAGATCAAGCTGGTCGGAGCCGGCATTGAGGTTGCCCTGTACGGGCAGGGTGGTGGAACCCACGGTGATCTGGCCGCGCAGATCCACCATCTGACCCATCGCCTGCACAGCAGACAGATCGAGCTGCACACTCATCGGACTGCCACCCGCAAACGGCTGATAAGTGCCGCTCCACTGCCGGGGCATGGTGCTGGCCAGGCCAGTGGCCCGGGCGACCGGATCAAAGGTGCGAACGGGAGCCTGCTGACCGAAGTTCTCGGACAGCGGGGTGGACACTGCCGCCGGCTCCTGGAAGGGCACCGCACTGCCCACGGGCAGGGGCGTGGCAGCCAGCAGCAACGGAATCACAGCACTCGAGAGAAGTGGGCCAAGGCTAAGGGGAGCCAGGCCGATTGGTCAGGACCGCGCGGTACGTTCGCTGCATGGCCCCAACCGCTGCCGTGACCGCCACCAACAGCCAGCTGAACGACCCCCTGGTGATCGGCGGCCGCCGCTTCAGCAGCCGCCTCATGACCGGAACCGGCAAGTATCCGAGCGTGCAGGCGATGCAGGCCAGCCTGGTGAGCAGCGCCTGCGACATCGTGACTGTGGCCGTACGGCGTGTGCAGAGCCAGGCCGCCGGCCATGAAGGCCTGATGGAGGCCATTGACTGGCAGCGGATCTGGATGCTGCCCAACACCGCCGGCTGCGCCACGGCCGAAGAGGCCATCCGAGTGGCCAGGCTGGGACGTGAACTGGCCAAGCTGGCCGGCCAGGAAGACAACACCTTCGTGAAGCTGGAGGTGATTCCCGACACGCGGCACCTGCTGCCGGATCCGATCGGCACCCTGGAAGCCGCCGAGCAACTGGTGAAGGAAGGCTTCACGGTGCTGCCCTACATCAATGCCGACCCATTGCTGGCCAAACGCCTGGAGGAGGCCGGCTGCGCCACGGTGATGCCCCTTGGCTCACCGATCGGCTCCGGTCAGGGCATCCGCAACGCCGCCAACATCGCGTTGATCATCGAAAACGCCCGCGTGCCGGTGGTGGTGGATGCGGGCCTGGGGGTTCCAAGCGAAGCCGCTCAGGCGATGGAGATGGGGGCCGATGCCCTGTTGATCAACAGCGCCATCGCCCTGGCGGGAGATCCCGCGGCGATGGCCCGGGCGATGGCGCTGGCCTGCGAAGCCGGACGCACCGCGTTCCACGCGGGTCGACTGCCGGTCCGGGCCGAGGCCAGCCCCAGCTCCCCCACCGCCGGCCGGGTGGGCACGTGAAGCTTGTGAACGGGACGGTGGCAATTCCGGGAACCGTCCGTACTGTCGTCTGAACGACGCGCCACTGCGATGCAGGTCACCGAAGAGGACGGCGGCAGGCTCAACGCCTTCGCCAAGGAACCCCGGATGGAGGTGATGGAGGTGGGCGAAAGCAGCAGCGCCAACAGCAAGCTGCTGCTGATCGGCGGTGCCGTGCTCGTGCTGCTGCTGGTGGGTGTGGCCGCAGGGATCAGCTGAATCCCTGTAGTAGCTTGCCCTGACGGAGCGGATGCCCGATCAGTCGCTCGTCTAACAGGAGTCCAGCGGTGAAGGTGTTCGTTCTCGGCGGTGACGGCTTCTGCGGCTGGCCCTGCGCCGTGAACCTGGCCGACCAGGGCCACGATGTGCTGATCGTGGACAACCTGAGCCGCCGCAAGATCGACATTGATCTGGCGGTGGAATCGCTCACACCGATCGCCACCATGCCCGATCGGCTGCGGGCCTGGGAGCAGACCGGCGGCAAACCCATGCGCTTCGTGCACATGGACATCGCCCACGAATATCAGCGCCTGCTGGATCTGCTGATCGAGGAGCGGCCCGACTCGGTGGTGCATTTCGCCGAGCAGCGCGCCGCTCCCTATTCGATGAAGAGCAGCGCCACCAAGCGGTACACCGTTGATAACAACGTCAACGGCACCCACAACCTGCTGGCCGCCATCGTGGAGAGCGGTCTCGACATCCATGTGGTGCACCTGGGCACCATGGGCGTCTATGGCTACGGCTCACACCGCGGCGCCACCATCCCCGAGGGCTACCTGAAGGTTGAAGTGCCTCAGCCTGATGGCAGCCGCTTCGAGGAGGAGATCCTGCACCCGGCCAGCCCGGGCAGCGTCTATCACATGACCAAGACGCTGGATCAGCTGCTCTTCCTCTACTACAACAAGAACGACAAGGTGCGGATCACGGATCTGCACCAGGGCATTGTCTGGGGCACCAACACCGAAGCCACCGACCGCGACCCGCGCCTCACCAACCGCTTCGACTACGACGGCGACTACGGCACCGTGCTGAACCGCTTCCTGATGCAGGCGGCGATCGGCTATCCGCTCACCGTGCACGGCACCGGCGGCCAGACGCGTGCCTTCATCCACATCCGCGATTCGGTGAAGTGCGTGCAGCTGGCCCTGGAGAACCCGCCTGAGAAGGGCGAACGGGTGAAGATCTTCAACCAGATGACCGAGAGCCATCAGGTGGGTGAACTGGCCAAGAAGGTGGCTGCCCTCACCGGCGCTCAGATCAACCATCTGCCCAACCCCCGCAACGAGGCGGTGGAGAACGATCTGATCGTCGACAACCGCTGCTTCATCGAGCTGGGCCTCAACCCCACCACGCTCGACGACGGCCTGCTCAAGGAAGTGGTGGAGATCGCCGGTCGCTACGCCGATCGCTGCGACCGCAGCCGCATCCCCTGCATCTCGGCCTGGACCAAAACCCAGGAAGCTGCCATCCAGGCGGCCTGATCCCTCCCGGCCCTCTGCCTTGAAGATCGCCCTTTTCACCGAAACCTTCCTGCCGAAGGTGGATGGAATCGTCACCCGGCTCACCAAAACGGTGCAGCATCTGGTGGCG
>JBDKGF010000251.1:0-2645 GCA_039798305.1 Cyanobacteriota bacterium | reverse complement strand
TCATTGGCCTGGGCCTGGTGATCGAAACCCGGCACATAGCTCCAGGCCTGGATCGCCAGACCCTGACGGGCCAGGGCCTCCAGTAGCCGGCGGTAGCTGAGCTGCGGTGTCGCCGCCAGATAGCTGCCACCGATGAACTGGATCACGCCCCGGGCCGGCGCCGATGAAGGCTCCAGCAGCCAGAGGCTGCCCCGCTGGCGCCAGCTCATCGCTGCTGCAGAGCCTTGAGTGCGTCGATGGCTTCGCGGCGGTGGGCCGGGCCGTCGAGCAGGTTGTTGAACACATGGCGAATCACGCCGCCTGCATCAATCACGTAGGTGACGCGGCCGGGCAGCAGCCCCAGCACGCTCGGCACCCCGAAGGCCCTGCGCAGCTGATTGCCCTTGTCCACCAGCAGCGGGTAGGGCAGGTTGTGGCGCTGGGCAAAGCGCTGGTGGCTGGCGGCGTCATCACCGCTCACGCCCCACACCTCGGCGCCCATGGCCTGCAGATCGGCGTAGCTGTCGCGGAAGGCGCAGGCTTCCATCGTGCAGCCGGGGGTGTCGTCTTTCGGATAGAAGAACAGCACCAGGGCCTTGCCTTCCAGTTGATCGCTGCGGCGCTCGGTGCCGTTCTGGTCGGCGAGGGCAATCAAAGGTGCGCGGTCGCCGGTGTTCAGGGCTGCGGCCAAGACGGGTGGGAGAGGCTGGCGAAACCCTAGGCAGGGCCTGGTGCGGCCTGGGATCATGAAGCCATCGCGCAGCGCCCGATGGCCACGGCAGAACCGCAGCAACCCTGGGAGCAGGTGGACCTGCTGAGCCTGATGGCCGCTCCACCGGCCGAGCCCCCTGCGGTGCAGCAACCCGCCGAACCAGCTGTCGAACTCCTCAGCGCCGCAGTGCCGGAGCCGCCATCGCAGCAGCCGTTGCCCGAACGCCTGCTGATCCTCGATACGGAAACCACCGGCCTCGATCCGCAGCGCGATCGCTGCATTGAAATCGGGGCGGTGTTGTTCGATCTGCCGCGCCGTTCGGTGCTCAGCCAGGTGTCGCTGCTGTTGCCCTGCGACCAGAACCCCGCCCAGGCGGTGAATGGCATCGAGCCTGCGCTCACCCAGCAGCCGCAGCCCTGGCAGCAGGGCCTGCAGTGGTTTGAGGCCCTGCTGGCCAGCGCTGATCTGGTGGTGGCCCATAACGCCGCCTTCGATCGCCAGTGGTTTGGCATCGCCCCGCTGCCGCCGATTCACAAGACCTGGCTGTGCACGATGGAGGACATCCGCTGGCCCGCCGAGCGCCGCTTGCGTTCCAACCCTTCGGTGCGCGGCCCACACCGGCACGCGGTAGGCCAGAGCCAGATCGCGCACCGCGCCCTGACGGATTGCATCTACTTGGCCCAGGTGTTTGAGCGCTGCAGCGACCTGGAGCAGCTGGTGCAGCAGGGCCTGGAGCCCCGCCGCCTCTATCGCGCGCGCCTGTCGTATGAGGAGCGCCATCAGGCCCGTGAGGCCGGCTTCCGGTGGAACGAGCCTGTGAGCGGTGCCTGGAGCCGCCGCCTGTCGGAGCGGGAGGCGGCGCTGCTCCCCTTCCCCGTGGTGCCGGTGGACGCTGATCAGCAGCTGCGCTCAGCCTGAGCGTCCTGCAGGTTTTGCTTCATCTCTGAAAAGGTGAAATGTTGCTTTTGTCCATCGGCCCGATTCGTGGCCATCGTGTGGATGAAGCTTCGAGGCTGTTTGCGATGGCTGTTTCCGCCCGCGGCCATCCACACCATCCGCCCCATCTCCATCAGCGGGTGCAGCGCTGGCAGGACACGCGCACCTGGGCTCGGTTGATTCGTGAAGCCGAGGCGCTCTGGCATGTGGACGTGCGCGACCTGCGCCGGCTGGGGGCTCTGGAGCTCTCCCAGCTGCTGGAAGAGGTTCCGCCTCCCCTGCGCCCGCGGGTGAACCGTTGGCTCGCCTGCTACCGGGTGCACACGCGGCTGCGGTGAGCGATACCAGTGTGTTGATCTGGTTGGATCGCTGTTGATAAGCAGGTGCGTCGCTATCCATTGAGGCTGCTCGGCTGAGGGGTGGGTGGCGCTCATCCTGAGCAGGGCCAAAAAAAACCGCCCCGGGGAAGGGCGGCGGAGAGGTGATGAACCGGTTGTTGGAATCGGAGCGGCGGGATTTGAACCCACGACCCCCACTACCCCAAAGTGGTGCGCTACCAAGCTGCGCTACGCCCCGGCGAGAAAGAAATTATCACAGCGCCTTCCCGCGCCGGGCCTGGATTTTGCGCAGCAGCGATGCGGTGAGCTGCTCGCGATTGAGGCTGCTGTAGCCCCAGAGCCGCAGGGCCCGCGCCAGCTCCCGCAGCTCCTTCAGATTCATCGAGGCCAGGCGCAGCTCAGGGATGCGCTGCCAGGCCGAGGTGGTCATGGGCAGATCGCTGCCTTCCCGCCCAGCCCGCAGGCCCGCCAGAGCCCCATCAGCCATCCATTCCGGCACCAGCACGAACAGCACGGCCAGCAGGCCGTAGAGCTCCACCAGTCCCCTGGGCAGCGGATGCAGCTGGCGCTGGGGCTTTGGGTCCACGCGGGTGATCCGAAACAGGTGCGGCAATCAGTGCGACTTCAGCGCCGCCGGGGCATTGTCTCCCAGAACCCGGGGATTCGTTCAGTGCTCAGCT
>JBDKGF010000250.1:0-5314 GCA_039798305.1 Cyanobacteriota bacterium | reverse complement strand
GACGAAAGCTGATGTTGCCGGGGCCGCAGCCGAGATCCACCAACCGCGCACCCAAGCCACCAGGGAACAACTGCGCAAGCCGCTCGATCAGGGCCTGATCGCCAGCGGCAAAGTCGGCGGCGGCGTAGGCCTGAGCCTGCTCCAGCCCATCCATCAGCTCCGGTTCAGGCGTGCGATTCATCGGCAGCGGAGCCAAACCATGCAGACCCAGCATTCTCGGCGCTGCACCGCCGATGGTGGCAACGACTGCTTGCAGGCACCACCGGTGGCGTTATGGTTCCAGGAACGCCTAGACGACGCCCCGTGACCCTGTCAGTACCTGGACTCAGCACCACCGCCATGGGCGAGCCCCTCAAGGGACCCAGACCTGACTTTCCAGCCACGGCGCCGGCCGCCAACCCCGTCTTCTATCGCACCTATTCGCGCAAGACCGCCAACGGCCGTGAAAGCTGGAACCAGGTGGCCGAACGCAACCTCGAAGGCCTGCGCAAGCTGGGCAACCTCAGTGCGGAGGAAGTGGAGCTGATGCGCCGCATGCAGCTCGAACAGAAAGCCCTCCCCTCCGGACGCTGGCTGTGGATCGGCGGCACCCCCTGGATTGAGCAGAGCGAGAACTTCTCCGGCTCCTACAACTGCACCTCCACCAACCTGGTGGACTGGGAGGCCTTCGGTCTGATGATGGACCTGGCGATGATGGGCTGCGGCACCGGCGCCATCATTGAGCCGCACCTGATCAGCCGGCTGCCGGTGGTGCGCAACCAGCTGGCCATCAAGGCGGTGAGTGATATCGGCGCCACTCCGGCCGGCCAGCGCCAGGAGCACACCAGCCACCGCATCGACGGCCAGCAGGTGTTCATCAAGGTGGGCGACACTCGCCGCGGCTGGGTGGACAGCTACCAACTGCTGCTCGAGCTCTGCAGTGATGAGCGCTTCGACGCCAGCGCGCCGATCGAGATCAGCGTGGACCTGGCCGACGTGCGTCCCGTGGGCGAAACGCTGAAGGGTTTCGGCGGTATGGCCAACCCGGTGAAGCTGAAGGATCTCTACGGCCGGGTGGCCCAGATCCTGGGCAAGGCCCAGGGCCGGCAGCTCACCTCGGTGGAGTGCTGCCTGCTGATCGATGAGGCCGCCGTGACGATCGTGGCCGGCAACATCCGCCGCAGTGCCGGCATGCGCCAGTTCGCCGCCGAGGATCTCTCCGCCGCCGGCGCCAAGGAAAACCTCTGGCAGCAAGACAGTGACGGCAACTGGCGCATCGATCCCGAGCGCGATGCGCTGCGGATGGCCAATCACACCCGTGTGTTCCACACCCGTCCCGATCGAGCCACGGTGCTCGAGGCGGTGACCAAGCAGTTCCATTCCGGTGAGGGCGCCATCCAGTTCGCCCCGGAAGCGATCGCCCGCTCCAACGCTGATCTGCTCAGCACGCCGGAGCTGCGCGCCGAATTCATCGAGATCTATTGCGATCAGGGCCGTGAGGAAGCCGGCCGCTGGCTCACCACCCACCACCCCGAGATCAGCACTGCGGAGCTGGAGCACCGCCTCGGCCGCTACGGCCTCAACCCCTGCGGCGAGATCCTCGGCGCCGACTTCCACTGCAACCTGGCGGAGATCCACCTCAACCGGATCGATCCCGACGATCACCTGGCCCAGGAAGAGGCCTTCACCGCCGGCGGCCTGGCGGTGGCCTGTCTGCTCAACCACCGCTTTGAGGTGGAGCGCTACCGCCAGAGCCGCGCCTGGGATCCGATCGTGGGCGTGAGCTTCACCGGCCTATTTGATTTCTTTGTGCATGCCTTCGGCACCCCCTGGCTGACCTGGTGGGAGGCCGGCCGGCCCGACACGATGGAGGGCCTCGACTTCAAAGCCAAGGAAGCGGAGTATCTGAGCCGCTGGAAGCAGATCGTGAACAAGGCGGTGTGGGATTACTGCGATCGCCACGGCCTGCGCCGCCCCAACCGCTGCACCACCGTGCAGCCCGCCGGCACCAAGAGCCTGCTCACCGGCGCCTCCCCCGGCTGGCACCCCCCCAAGGCCCAGCGCTTCATCCGCCGCATCACCTTCCGCAAGAACGATCCGGTGGCGCTGGCCTGCATGGACTACGGCTACACGATCGTGCCGTCGCAGAGCGATAAGGACGAACAGGGCCGGCTGCTCAACGATCCCTTCGATCCCCGCTGCACCGAGTGGCTGGTGGAGATCCCCACGGAAGTGAGCTGGGCCAACATCCCGGGCGCCGATGCCGTGGAGATCAACAACTTCTCCGCCATGGCGCAGTTCGACTTCTACATGCAGGTGCAGCAGCACTACACGGCCCACAACACCTCGGCCACGGTGGAATTCCGGGAGCATGAGATTGAGCCGCTCACCGATGCGATCCACGCCGCCATCGACCAGGGGCAGGGCTACATCTCCGCCGCCCTGCTGGCCCGCTTCGATGCCAACGCCACCTTCCCGCGCCTGCCCTTCGAACCGATCGATCACGCCACTTACGAGCAACTGCAGAGCGACGTGGTGGGGCGCCGCCGCACCAGCGACTTCTTCGAAGCGCTGCAGCGCGATGACAGCGGTGAGCTGATGGAAGCCGGCCCCGCCGGGTGCGACTCCGACAAGTGCCTGTTGCCGCTGGCCAAGCCGGAGAACTGATCGACGGCGTGACCAGGCTGATCCGCATCGGGCCGGCCCTGCTGCTGGCCCTGCATCTGCCCGCCGCTCTGGCGGCGGAAGCTCCGGCCCCAGCAGCCAACCTGCACAGCGCCGCGTTCTCAGCCCTGAACCGCTGCAGCACTACGCGCCGGCAGGAGACCTGCCTGGAGGCCCATACAGCCCTGGAGGACCTGATCCGCCAGGAAGAAGGCCCTGAACAACGGCTGCGTCATCCTCGCTGCCTCGGAGCGCTCACCCACGTGGAAACGGTGCTGGCGGCGTTTCGCTGGCGCTTCGAGAACAGCACCAACCTTCAGCGGGTGATCGAAGCGGCCGCCACGCAATGCCCGCCGAACTCAGCGACGAGCGGCCAGTAGATCCAGGGCGATGGCGAGCTGCTCGAGCAGCTCGCAACAGCGCTCGTAATGCAGCTCGGGAGCCAGGCTCACCGGCAGGGTTTCGATCAGATCAGCCAGCTCGCGCGTGCGCAGAGCCAACAGGTTGGTGGAGAGAACAGCCATGGCAGCAACAACAACCCAAGAAGCGCCACCCCAAGCTTGAATCGCGATCTCATGAGTCCCAAATGAGATCGGCACAGGGTCTGTGGTCGTGAGACACTCTTGGCGGCCCTCTGGGTCGACTGCTGGAGAGGTGGTCGAGTGGTTGATGGCTCCGGTCTTGAAAACCGGCGAGGTGAAAGCCTCCGTGGGTTCGAATCCCACCCTCTCCGTTGCTTCCGCAGCCCCCGCCCCCTCCGCAGGGGGCTTCGCGGCATCCAGAAACTCTTAAGAACCTCGGCACCAATTGCAGCCGTTGACACACCCCTGGTTCCAGAGGCGCGGTTGCATGGAGCCGGTCCTCAACCCTTTATGGCCTACGAACCCGGAACGACGGATTGCCGCGTGCTGATCGACAGCAAGGCACAGATTGAAGCGATCCTGCTCAACCTCGCCAAGCTCGAGAACACCGAACACATCCGCCAGCAGCTGGTGGCGGTCCACAACCAGCTGGAGGGCCTGCACGCGCTGAGGCGGCAGAAGCGCAACACCAGCCTCAGTGCAGCCTGAGCCGGCTGGGCCGCTTCGGCTCTGACCATGATCTTCGACAACGACAAGCGGCCGGCCTGGCTCAACTGGCTGTTCCTGGCCGTTTTTCTCTGGTCAAGCTGGCAGCTGGCCGGCATGTGGTTCAGCCAGCTGCATCAGGGGTAGCCGTTGGGCACGAAGAACTGCTCGTTGATCGGCGGCCGTTCGTAGCCCTTCGCCTTGCGGCGGGGCGGCAATTTGAGGGCCGGCGGCGTCATGTCCTCGTAGGGCACCTTGCTGAGCAGGTGGCGGATGCAGTTCAACCGGGCGCGACGCTTGTCGTCAGCCTCCACCGTGAACCAGGGAGCCTCCGGGATGTTGGTGTGGGCGAACATCGCGTCCTTGGCGCGCGAAAACTCCACCCAGCGATCGCGCGACTCCAGATCCATCGGGCTGAGCTTCCAGCGGCGGGCGGGATCATCGATGCGGGCCTGAAAGCGCGCCTCCTGCTCCGCATCGCTCACGGAGAACCAGTACTTGAGCAGCACGATGCCGGAGCGCACCAGCATCCGCTCGAACTCCGGACACGACTGCTCAAACTCACGCAGCTCGGCCTCGCTGCAGAAGCCCATCACCCGCTCCACGCCGGCGCGGTTGTACCAGCTGCGATCAAACAGCACGATCTCCCCGCCTGAGGGGAAGTGCTCCACGTAACGCTGGAAATACCACTGGCTGCGCTGTTGATCGCTGGGTGTACCCAGGGCCACCACGCGGCAGCCGCGGGGATTGAGCGGCTCGGTGATGCGTTTGATCGTGCCGCCCTTACCGGCGGCGTCGCGCCCCTCAAACAGCACCATCAGGCGAAACCCCGTGGCTTTCACCCAGTACTGCATCTTCACCAGCTCCACCTGCAGGCGGGCCAGCTCTCTGGCATAGAGCTTGCGATCCAGCGGCTCGACTGGAGCGCCGTGATTCAGCTCAGAGGCATGCGGGGGCTTGGCGGACTTGCTCATGGCCGGTCAACGGCGCAGCGGGCGCGAGGCCTTGGCTTGGCCCGGGCCAGCCCCGAACAAGGCCCGGACCAAGCGCACCAGGCCGGCCACCAGCAGCAGCAGTGCCAGCAGGGCGATCGCCACGAGCACCAGTACCGCCAGCAACTGCAACACGCCCATCAGCAATTGCGAGAGGCCACCGATCAGGTGGCCGATGGCGGTACTGATCAACAGCAGGCTATCGAGATCAATGAGCTCGGGCAGCTGCAGCAACAACACCAAGAGGCCGACACCGGCCGCCATCAACAGCAAGGCCTCCAGAATCCGGCGCGGCCGCGGCAGACGGCGGCGTTGATGGAACACCGGCCGCGGCGGAGCCGGTGGCTGGCTGCGGCCACCACGCACCACCTGCAGCCCGCGGCGACGGCTCATGACTCGATCCGGTATCCAGCTCCCCGCATCCAGCGTTCGAACTCCACCAACACCAGCTCATTGGGGCAATCCACCAAGCTGAGATCGCCCACGCTGCAGTCGCCCTGACCACCGTGGTGGAGCGAGAGGTGGAACCGCTCACCACTGAGGCCGCACACCTCCGGATCACTGCGCACCACCACATCCAGGCAGGCGCCCAGACGGGTGACACGGCGACGC
>JBDKGF010000249.1:0-5481 GCA_039798305.1 Cyanobacteriota bacterium | reverse complement strand
GCGAAATGGCTTGGCTGGAGCACCAAAACCCTTGCGGAACTGGGATGCATAGTCATCTTCCAATTCGTCCCAAGGGATCAGCTCAGCCAGCTTGATCCAGCGATTGTCACCTGAGAGTTGTCCACCAAATGGCAGAAAGAAATCCTTGAACGAGAGCTGATCACGATGCTCACGCCGATACATGTGGAAAACTCTGGGCGGCTTTTGGGCACAAATGGACCCATTTGCGTACATTTTACCGCCAGAAACTGCCCAGATCCATTGCGGTGCAACTGGTCTGGCCTTATTCAGGAGGCCCTACTTACCCTATCTCTGGTTGCGGGAGGGCAAGTCACCGTTGCTGTTGATCCCTGCGGCGCTGTCTCTGGCGCTCTTCGCCTGGTTGCTCACCCTTCATCCCACCGCAGTAGGCAGGGTCTATGCCGCCTATGGAGCGGTCTATGTCTCGGTGGCGCTGGTCTGTTTACGAATTGTGGAGGGGGTGCCGCTGACCTTCAGGGACCTTGTGGGGTCGGTGCTGGTGTTGGCGGGGATGGGGATCTTGATGGGTCGCCCAAGCGTTGGGTGATGATCGTTGGTCTGACTTGGCGCGATGAGGCATCCTGAAGTCGAATGATGCAAAGTCGTTATTCGCGTTCCCGATTCCTGAACGCACAGAACTGATATGCCGCTTGTTTGGCGGTGTCTGCGTTGTTGGATGTGTTGTTGGAATCTGAGGGCGCTCCTCTAAAAACGACCTGCTGGAACTGCTTTGGCGTTTATGTGGACGGATACCCTCTCCGCTTCAGTAGTTCTCTTCGGCTTGGAGACATCTCCTTCTCGAAGATCGTGTTGACCAGTTGATCGCACCGGCTGCAATTCAGTCGCTGTGCCGTGTGTTCAGCTGTGAAACAACAGCACCAGGCCGCGGCTCACCTGATGAAATTCCCGTTCTTCACGGCTGAGATCCAGGCCCACCTGCAGGCCTTCTTCCAGCGCGTTGTCGAAGGGTGGCGGGGTCGGCGGTTGGCCATCGGTCCACAGCGCAGCAATGCCGACCGGTGTGGCGTGCCAGATAAACCGTTTGGTTTCCCCGATGGAGGGTTCGTCGAGGGCCTCTTCCAGGAGCTCGCGGATCGCCATGACAGGTGGGCTCTGGGGTCAGCATCGAGATCCGCCGCTCTGACCGCAATCAGCTGACAGTTTTTGTGATCTGTTGAGCAATCCTTCTTCAAGTTGGCGGCTTTAGCTTGGCTTGGATGGCACAACTCCCCGGCCCTGCTGCCCTCGTGCATGAGTGGTTCACGCCCCGCTCCGTGGGTGGTGCCGAGCTGGTGGTGCAGCAGCTTGATGCGCTGCTTGAGCGTCCCCAGTTGGCAGCTCTGGTGGATGGGGAGAGTGCCCGTGCCGGGAGTTGGCTGGCGGGGCGCTCGATCCAGACCTCCTTCGTGCAGCACTTGCCCTGGGGGGTGAGCCATGTGCAGCAATATCTGCCGCTGTTGCCGCTGGCGATTGAGCAGCTCGATCTGGCCGCTTACCCGCTGGTGATCAGCAGCAGCCACCTGGTGGCCAAAGGGGTGCTCACGAGTCCGGATCAATGCCATCTGAGTTATGTGCATACCCCCGTGCGCTACGCCTGGGATCAGATGCACGCCTATCTGCGCCAGTCGGCCCTGGCCCGGCGAGGGCTGTCGCCCCTGATCCGCTGGCAGCTGCATCGCCTGCGCCAATGGGATGTGCTCAGCGCGCAACGGCCCGATGCGTTGATGGCCAATTCCCGTTTCACCGCGGCCCGCATCCGCCGCTACTGGGGCCGCTCCTCCACTGTGGTGCATCCGCCCGTGGCGGTGGATCGTTTTCGCTGGGATCACCCCCGCGACGATGTGTATCTCTGCCTGTGCCGGCTGGTGCCCTACAAGCGGGTTGATCTGGTGGTGCAGGCTTTCAATGCCACCGGCCTGCCCCTGGTGGTGATCGGCGATGGCCCGGAGCGCCAGCGTCTGGAGGCCATGGCCGGGCCGAGTGTGCGTCTGCTCGGTCGCTTGCCTGAGGACCAGGTGAATGCCTGGCTTGGTCGTTGCCGGGCCTATGTGTACGCCGGTCTGGAGGATTTCGGCATCGCGCCAGTGGAGGCGATGGCCTCGGGTGCGCCGGTGATCGGTCTGGGTCAGGGCGGCCTGCTCGACAGCGTGCGCTGCATCAGCAGTGGCTGCGATCAACCCACCGGTCTGCTGTTTCCCGAGCAATCGCTGCCGGCGCTGGTGGCAGCCCTGGAGCACTTCGAGCAGCAGCGGTTATGGACGCAGCTCCCGGCCGCCTCCCTCCGCCGCTGGGCCGAGCGCTTCAGCCCCCAGCGTTTCCGTCAGCGCAGCCAGGCTGTGATTGAGCAGGTGTGGAGCCGTCATCAACGGCAGCTGGCCCATCGCAGCTCGCCGATGTCTGTGCCTCTGGGGTGAGTGACCGCCGTTCAGGGGCCCGTTGAGCTGTGCACTTCTTTAATGAAGCCACAGTGCAGTGCCACCATTCGCCGTTTGTCCTCCGCCTCCATCCCGGCTGAGCCCACCGCCAGCAGCCTGCTGGCGGCTCAGTCACGGCGCGGGCGGCTGCTGAAGCGCGGTGGCGACATCGTTTTCTCGCTGCTGGTGCTCTGCCTGGGCTCACCGCTGTTTGTGCTGCTGGCGGTGTTGGTGAAGCTCAGCTCGCGGGGGTCGGTGTTCTACTGCCAGCGCCGGATCGGCCGTGGTTACAGGGGGTTTGGCTGCCTCAAGTTCCGCACGATGCGCAGTGATGCCGATCGTGTGCTCGCCGCCATGCTCGAAGCCGACCCCACGCTGCGGGCGGAATTCGAGCGGGATCACAAGCTCAAGCGTGATCCCCGCATCACGCCGCTGGGCAAATTTCTGCGCCGCTCCAGCCTCGATGAGCTGCCGCAGTTCATCAACGTGCTGCGCGGTGAGTTGAGCGTGGTGGGGCCGCGGCCGATCGTGTGGGATGAGCTGCGCCGCTATGGCCGCAACATGGACGAGGTGCTCTCGGTGCGGCCTGGGCTCACGGGCCTCTGGCAGGTGTCAGGCCGCAACAACCTCACGTACCGCACCCGGGTGCGCCTGGATCTCACCTACGTGCGCAACCGCAGCTTCTGGCTGGATCTGGGCATCGTGCTGCGCACCATCGCTGTGGTGCTGTTGCCGATGGATCGCGGCGCCTACTGAGCTGCAGCGGCTGCCGGTCAGTGGGCCGATCCGAGCAGTCCGCCTGCAATCAGGCCGGTCAACAGCCAGATCCACTCCAGCCGGCGGCTCAGCCGCAGCATCCGCTCCACCGCATCCGGATTCGGCGGCGGGCAGCCGGCTGCCAGCAGTGGTTTGGCCTTGAGCTGATTGCCGTAGCGATTGAGGCCTCCCAGCTGCACCCCGGTGGCATGGGCGTAGGCCGCCTGGGAGACGCCGGCATTGGGCGACGGGTCGGGGCTGCCATCCTGCAGCGCCGCTGCCATCAGCCTGCGGCAGCTCGCTGGTCCGCTGCCCGCCGCCAGCGGCATGCTGAAGGCCACCAGACGGCAGGGCAGCCAGACCAGCAGGTCATCGAGCCGGGCGCCGGCGGTGCCCAGCCAGCGCAGCCTCCCCTGGCGGTAGCCCAGCATCGAATCAAGGGTGCTGGCGGCCTTGAAGCTCCAGGCCAGGGCCAACGGCCCCGGAGTGCCGCTGAAGCCTGCGCTCCAGAGTGCGGCGCCCACCAGCATCCAGAACAGGGGTGCGAACAGGCCATCCACAGCGTTTTCGCTGGCGGTTTCCGCTGCCGCCCTCACGATCTCCGCTTGGCTCAGTTCGGTGGTGTCGCGCCCCACGATCCAGCTGAGGGCTGTTCGTGCAGCCGCCAGATCCGGTAGGGCCCGCAGCACGCCGCGCACCGCCTGTTCCAGGCTGCACCCCGCCAGGGCACTGGCCAGGGCGATCCATAGCAGCAGCAGTGCCATCGGCCTCGCCTCGGGCACCATCCGGCCTAGGGCCCATTGCTCCAGCAGCCAGCCCGTGCCGCCACTGCCGCCCACCAACAGCGCTGTGATCAAGCCACCGCCTAGGCGCAGCGCCCAGGGGCGATCACCGGCCCACTGTTCCACCAACCAGCGCAGCCGGCTGATCCACCAGCCCATCACCACCACCGGATGCAGGCACCAGCGCGGATCCCCCACCAGGCGATCCAGAGCGGCGGCGGCGATCACCAGCAGAAAGGGGTGGATCCCCGTGAAGGAGTCCACCCCTGAAGGCAGCAGCGTCATGGCTGCGGGAGAGGCCTGAATCAGGCGGCTTTCAGCCAGGAGAACATCGAGCGCAGGCCTTTGCCCACCTGCTCGATCGGGTGCTGGCTGTCGCGGTCGCGGATCTTCTGCATCTCCGGCTTGCCGGCTTCGCACTCGGCCACGAAGTTGCGGGCGAAGGTGCCGTCCTGGATGTCGGCCAGGATGCGCTTCATCTCGGCCTTGGTGTCGGCGGTGATCAGGCGGGGGCCGCTCACGTAGTCGCCGTACTCAGCGGTGTTCGAGATCGAATCGCGCATGGCGGTGAGGCCGCCCTTCACCATCAGATCGACGATCAGCTTCACTTCGTGCAGGCACTCGAAGTAGGCCAGCTCGGGCTGATAACCGGCTTCCACCAGAGTTTCGAAACCAGCCTTCACCAGCTCGGAGAGGCCGCCGCAGAGCACAGCCTGCTCACCGAACAGGTCGGTTTCGGTTTCTTCCTTGAAGTTGGTCTCCAGGATGCCGGCGCGGGTGCCGCCGATACCCTTGGCGTAGGCCATCGCCAGGGCGCGGGCGTTGCCAGTGGCGTCCTGGTGGATGGCGAACAGAGCGGGCACACCCATGCCGTTCTGGTATTCCCAGCGCACGGTGTGGCCGGGGCCCTTCGGGGCGATCATCACCACATCCACGTCGGCGGGAGGCTTGATCAGCTCGAAGCGCACGTTGAAGCCGTGAGCGAAGCTGAGCACCTTGCCGGCGCTGAGGTGAGGAGCGATTTCCTTGTCGTAGACGGCCTTCTGGGTTTCATCGGGCAGCAGCACCATGATCCAGTCGGCCTTGGCGGCTGCATCGGCGTCGCTCAGCACTTCCAGGCCGTCGGCCTTGGCCTTTTCGGCAGAGCGGCTGCCTTCGTAGAGGCCCACCACCACGTTCACGCCGCTGTCCTTGAGGTTGAGGGCGTGGGCGTGGCCTTGGGAGCCGTAGCCAATGATGGCCACCGTCTTGCCGTTCAGCAGGCTGAGATCGGCGTCGGTGTCGTAATACAGCTTGGCCATCAGGGGCTTCGGTTCAGCGCTGAGCAAGGGTCGAGCTTACGCAAGCGTCCGCCGGACCCTGCCGCCGCTCAGGCCTCGGTGGGGTGGGCGATCACCCGGTCGATCAGGCCGTACTCCTTGGCCTCGGCTGCACTCATGAAGTAGTCGCGATCGGTGTCCTTCTCGATCTTCTCGAAGGGCTGGCCGGTCATGTCGGCCATGCTGTGG
>JBDKGF010000248.1:0-4833 GCA_039798305.1 Cyanobacteriota bacterium | reverse complement strand
CTGTTGATCCACGGCCGCAATCTGGAGGTCACTCCAGCCATCCGCGACTACACCGAAGACAAGCTCAAGCGGGCGATCGGTCATTTCGACGGGATGGTGAAGGAAGCGGACGTGCATCTCTCGGTGGCGCGCAACCCACGCGTGCCTCAACAAACCGCCGAGGTGACCGTGTTCGCCAACGGCACCGTGATCCGCGCTCAGGAGCGCAGCGAAAACCTCTACGCCAGCATCGATCTGGTGGCCGGCAAGCTCACCCGCCAGCTGCGCCGCTACAAGGACCGCCACGACGATCACCACCACAGCCCCGGCCATCACGCCACAGCCACCCTCAGCCTGGCGGAGCTGCCCGGCCAGGATGCCGTGGGTGAATCCCTGCTGGAAGGGAAGGAAGCGACCCTGCCCAGCCGTGGTGTGCGCCGCAAGTATTTCGCGATGCCCCCGATGAGCATCGACGATGCGCTGCATCAGCTGGAGCTGATCGACCACGACTTCTATCTGTTCCGTGACGCAGCCAGCGGTGAACTGCAGGTGGTGTATCGGCGCAACCACGGCGGCTTCGGGGTGATCCAGGCCAAGGGCTGACCCTGCCTCCAGACTGGGGCCCGACTCCAGGGCCCCAGCCCCCAGCCCGCTTGCGCGACCTCCCCGATCTCGCTCCGCTGATCGATCACGCCCTCCTGGATCCCCACCAGGGCTTAGAAGCCGTGCTGCGCTGCTGCGATGAAGCGCGCCACTTCGGCTTTGCCGGTGTCTGCCTGGCTTCCCGCTGGCTGCCAGCCGCCCGGGAACGGCTCGGCCCCAGTGGCGGCCGCGGGCCAAAGCTGGTGAGCGTGGTGGGGTTTCCCTTCGGCGCGATCCCAGCGGAGATCAAGCGAGCCGAAGCGGAGTGGGCCGCTGCCACCGGCGCCGAGGAGCTGGATGTGGTGCCCGATTTCGGCGCCCTTGCCGATGGCGACAGCCGCGCCTTCTGCAACGACCTGGCCCCGATCGTGGAGCTGGGTCTACCGGTGAAGGTGATCCTTGAGTTGGGGCGCCTCGGGCACGCAGCGCTTGAGCTGGCCGTGGAAGCCAGCATCGATGTCGGAGCCACCATGCTCAAAACCGGCAGTGGTTTCGGCTCCGGCGCCACGGTGGAGCAGGTGAACCAGCTCCGCCAGCTGGCCCGCGGCCGCGCCGCCGTGAAGGCCGCAGGCGGGATCAGCAGCCTCGAGCAGGCCATGGCCCTGGTGGAAGCCGGTGCGAGCCGCCTGGGAACGAGCCGGGGTGTAGCCCTGATGCAGGCCCTGCGTCAGGGCGGCAGCGCGCCGGCGGCTGACAGCAACCGGTGAGCGGTGAACAGCGGGTGGAGGGACTGGTGCTGCGCAGCACCCCCCTCGGTGAAAGCGATCGTCTGATCACCGTGCTCAGTGCCGACCAGGGCCTGATCCGGCTGGCGGCGCCAGGCGCACGCAAACCGAAGAGCTCCATGGCGGCCGCAGTGCCCCTGGCCCTGCTCAACCTGCAGGTGGGTGGTCGCGGTGATCTCAAACGCGTACGGCAGCTGAGTGTGCAACGCAACTTCGCCGCCCTGGCCGAACGGTTGGAAACCCTGGCGGCAGCCCAGGGGCTGGCGGAACAGACCCTGTTGCTCGTGCCCAGCGGTGCTGTGGTGGACGGGGTGCTCGAGGATCTGCTGCTGCAACTGGCGCGGCTCGAGCTGGTGGTGAAGGAACGCCAGCAGAGCGTTGAGGCGCTGGCCATCGCCGTGCAGGGGGTGGTGCACCTGCTGGCACTGGGGGGCTACGCCCTGCCGCTGGCCTGCTGTGCCCGCAGCGGGACCAGGCTCGAGCCACCACTGGGGAACTGGGCGTGGCGCTGCAGCCTCCTGCCCGGCGAGGGCTTTGTGATCGGCGGGGTGGCTGGCGCCCAGCTGGTGCTCAACGCTTCAGAGCTGGCCCTGCTGCAACGGCTGCTGCGACCCGCTTTACCCCGCCGACGCGATGGAGCACTGATGGGCCCCCTGCCGGTATGGCTGCGGCTGCTGCAGCTGGTGGAGCTGTGGAGCCGCGAACACCTCGGCCGCAACCCACGCTCCTGGAGGCTGCTGCGCCAGTGCTTTGCGGGTGGAACCCCCGCTGGGAGCGATGGGGCATCATCGTGAACCGGTCCCCCCATCCCCAGAGCCGATTCAGCCCGTGAGCGAAGCGCCACGATCGACCGGCCTCCAGGGGGTTCTGGCCCTGCCTGAATTCCGAAAGCTCTGGCTGGGCCAGATCTTCAGCCAGCTGGCCGACAAGTTTTACATCGTTCTAATGGTGTTCCTGATCGCCCAGTACTGGGTGACGGAAACCCTGCCGGCCGACGGTGCCCTTGCGGAAGCCGCCGGCGCCATCCGCCTCAGCATCGATAGCCGCGCCCAGCTGATCACCCTTCTGGCCACAGGGATCTACGTGGCCAACACGATTCCGGCGATGGTGCTGGGCCTGGTGGCGGGTGTCTGGGCCGACCGCTGGCGCAAGCGTGAGGTGATGGTGGCCAGCAATGCCATCCGCGCCGTCCTGGCGCTGCTGGCGCCGCTCAGCCTGATCCCGGGGCCCGAATGGCTGGGGCTGAGCTGGGGCTACTGGGCTCTGCTGGTGATCACCTTCCTGGAGTCGGTCCTCACCCAGTTCTTCGCACCGGCCGAGCAGGCGGCGATCCCGATGCTGGTGCCCACCCGCCAGCTGCTGGCCGCCAATTCGCTCTACCAGGCCACGAGCATGGGCGCCACGATCGCAGGCTTCGCCCTGGGAGACCCGATCCTGAGGCTGCTCAAGCACAGCCTGGGGGCCATCGGGATCGCCAACGGCGAATTCGCCCTGTTACCGCTCTGCTACGGCCTGGCCGCCCTCTCGATCGCCTGGATCCGGGTGGAGGAAACACCGCGCCAGGAGCGCGAGCAAACCGTGTGGCAGGAGATGCGCGACGGGCTTGAGGTGCTGAGGGAACGCCCCAGCGTGCGCAGTGCTCTGCTGCAACTGGTGCTCCTCTACAGCCTGCTGGCGGCGCTTTACGTGCTCGCCATCAGCCTGGCCTCGGCGATCCAGCAACTGGGGCCCACCCAGTTCGGCACATTGCTGGCGATGAGCGGTATCGGCCTGGCGGTGGGCGCCGTGACCGTGGCCCAAGTGGGCCATCGCTTCAACCGGCGTCGGCTGGCGTCAGCAGGCCTGGGCACGATCGCCTGGAGCCTTGTGCTGCTCGGCCAGCTGCGCGGCAACCTCAGCGCCACCCTCACCTTGTGCGCCGTTCTCGGCGTCGGTTCAGCGCTCCTCGCCATCCCCGCCCAGACCACCATCCAGGAAGACACCCCGGAAGCGATGCACGGCAAGGTGTTCGGTCTGCAGAACAACCTGATCAACATCGCCCTGAGCCTGCCGCTGGTGCTTGCCGGTGCCGTGGTGAGCCGCTACGGACTGCTGCCCGTGCTGTGGGGCCTGGCGGCTTTGGCGCTGGTGGCAGCCCTGCTCGAACGTCCCTGGGAGCGCTGCTAGCTTCAGTAGCTGGTGACACTGCCCGCGCGTGGCCCACATCGCCTGGCTGGGCAAGAAATCACCGTTCTGCGGCAATGTCACCTACGGGCTCAGCACCACGGCAGCCCTGAAGCAACGCGGCCACGAGATCAGCTTCATTCACTTCGACACCCCAGCGGGGGGTCTTGGCAAAAACCACGACGAAGCTGTCACCAGCCTCGGCAGCAGCGCGGGCGACAACCCCGAAGTAGCGCTGCCCTACCTGGTGAAATCCCAGGTGTACACCATCCCCTCACCCGGGGCCCAGCGGGAGCTGCGGGAATCACTGGAGCGACTCCAGCCCGACCTGGTGCACGCCAGCCTTACCCTCTCCCCCCTGGATTTCCGCCTGCCGGATCTGTGCCAGCAGCTGGGATTACCGCTGGTGGCCACCTTTCACCCCCCCTTTGATGCCGCGCTGCGCAACCTCAGCTCCGGCACCCAACAGCTCACCTATCAGCTCTACGCCCCCTCCCTGGCCCGTTACGACCGGGTGGTGGTGTTCTCCGATCTGCAGGCGGATGTGCTGATGCGACTGGGGGTGCCGGCCAACCGACTGGCGGTGATCCCCAACGGTGTGGATCCCGAGCAATGGGCCCCCAGCGCGATGCCGGAATCAGCGGAACTATTGGAGCTGCGCCAGCGCTTTTCCGGCCGGCGCGTTTTCCTCTACATGGGCCGCATCGCCACCGAGAAAAACGTGGAAGCGCTGCTGCGGGCCTGGCGGCTGGTGCAACTGCAGGGCTGCACCTTGGTGGTTGTGGGCGATGGGCCCGTGCGTCAGTCACTGATGCAGAGCTATGGCCCCGAGATCAACGTGCACTGGTGGGGGCACGAACCGGATCAGGCCAAGCGCGTGGCTCTGTTGCAACTGGCGGAGGTGTTCCTGCTGCCGTCGCTGGTGGAGGGCCTGAGCCTGGCGCTGCTGGAGGCGATGGCCAGCGGCACAGCCTGCGTGGCCACCGATGCCGGCGCCGACGGCGAAGTGCTGGAAGGCGGTGCCGGCATCGTGATCAGCACGCAGGGCGTCACCACCCAGCTGCGCACCTTGTTGCCCGTGCTGCGCGATCAACCGGTGCTCACCGCCGAGCTGGGCCGCCGCGCGCGCCAGCGAGCTCTCGAGCGATATACCCTCGAGCGCAACATCGATCAGCTGGAGCGGCTCTACGCCGAGCTGGTCCCCGAAGGCAGCCTGGCGGCCTGATCTCAGGGATCCGCCCTCCTGAAGATCCTCCGCTAATCCGGCAGTTCTGCGCAGCAGGCTGCAAACGCCGCGGCCGGATCAGCTGCCGCCGTGATCGGT
>JBDKGF010000247.1:0-3654 GCA_039798305.1 Cyanobacteriota bacterium | reverse complement strand
CTGCAGGTGCAGCCTGCCGTCGCCATCGAGCTCGCGCACCTGCGGTCGCGGCAGCTGACCGCGCAGCAGCAGATCCACGGTGCGGGCCACATCGCGATGCACCAGCCAGCGGTGGCGGCTGTGCATCTCCACCGCTAGTGGGAACGTGGGTTCGGCCGCACGCTCCAGCACGGTTTTCTGGCTGCGCCGCCGCCGCGCCTCCTCATCGCCCAGGGTCACCGACTCGATGCCCCCCACCAGGTCGCTGAGGGTTGGGTTCTTCACCAGGTTGGCCAGCTCGTTGCCGTGCGCCGTGGCCACGAGCATCACGCCGCGCTCGGCGATGGTGCGGGCCGCCTGGGCCTCCAGTTCCGTGCCGATCTCATCGATCACGATGACCTCGGGCATGTGGTTTTCCACCGCCTCGATCATCACCTGGTGCTGCAGCTCCGGCCGGGCCACCTGCATGCGCCGGGCACGGCCGATGGCGGGGTGGGGGATATCGCCATCGCCGGCGATCTCGTTGCTGGTGTCGATCACCACCACCCGTTTGCCCAGCTCATCGGCCAGCACCCGGGCGATCTCGCGCAGGGCCGTGGTTTTACCCACGCCCGGGCGGCCCATCAGCAGCAGCGACTGCCCGGAATCCATCAGATCCCGAACCATGGCCACGGTGCCGAATACGGCCCGTCCCACCCGGCAGGTGAGGCCCACGATCGTGCCGGTGCGATTGCGGATGGCGCTGATGCGGTGCAGGGTGCGCTCGATGCCGGCGCGGTTGTCGCCGCCGAAGGCCCCCAGCTGCTCCACCACTGCGGCCAGGTCGGCCCGTTCCACCACCGCCTCGCCGAGACTCACCGCCCGGCCCGGGTAGCGGGCCTCCGGCACCCGCCCCAGATCGAGCACCACTTCCAACAGTTGCTCGCGCGCCTCAGGCGGCGCCAGCGCCTGCCGCACGGCATCGGGCAACACCTCCAGCAGGCGATCGAGATCGTCGGTGATGCGCTGGGGGGTGATCGGAGCGGGAACCATGACAGGGGGTGGAGCCGGCGGACGCGCCGGCATTCCTGAACTGGCGTTCTAGCGATCAGCGGCTCTGCCAGGGCGCCAGGAGGGTCTGGGCAAGGTGCAGGGCCTGCTCCAGCAGCGCGGGGTCATCCCGCAGCGGGCCGCCGCGCGCTTCGGCCTGCAGCAGCAACGGTTGCAGCAGGCTTCGGGCCATGCCGCCGAAGGCCACGCCGGCGGCGCCACTGTTCGGCCCCAGCAGAGCGGCGGTGCTTGCGTTGGTACCCCCGGCCAGTTGCAGCGGGCCCGGTGGGGCCCAGGGGCGCAGCGCCTCCAGCAGCTTCACAGCTGAGCGGGCTGTGCCGGCCCCCACATCTCCGCTCATCGGCCTGCCATCGAGCTGCCAGAGCGGCTTGAAGCCGCTCTGGCGCACCAGGGCGAAGCGCTGCCAGAGCTCGCACGCCAGTTCGCGGGCGCTCAGCGGTGTCTCAGCCGGCGCCACGCTTCCGCTGGCGCCACGTTCCAGACCGCAGCTCACGGCCAGGCGCTGCAGGGGCACCCCGCTGGCCTGCACCTGCTGCAGCCGCTGGGCGAAGGCCTCCTGGCGGCCGGCCTGGGTGTGCAGCTCCACCGCATCGGGCTGCACGGCCGCCAGCAGCTGGGGCACCACCTCCGGGCTGAGCAGCACCTGTTGCTCCTCGATCAGCCCCAGGGGGCAGGCGGGCAGGCAGCGGCCGCAGCCGTAGCAGCGTTCCGCCAGTACGCCGCCGCTCGGGCCGATCGCCAGGGCCGGGCAGACCCGTTGGCAGGGCCGGAGGCAATCGCTGGGGCACCGCTGCGGGTCAAAGCCGGCCTTGCGGAAGTGGGGATCGGCACCGTCGCTGAGGCTGAGCATCAGCCAGGGCCGCGCCGCGCCGCGTTCCTCGGCCCAGGTGATGCCGCGCCGGGCGGCAGCGGTGACAGCGGCGTCGGCCGCTACGTCAATGCAATGCACGCCGGCCAGGCTGTACACCGCGCAGAGATCCTCGATCGCAACCAGATCCTGGTTGCCGGCGCCACAGATCAGCTTCACGAAGCGGCCGACCGCCAGGGCGGCTTGCGCAGCCGCCGCGGTGCTCAAGCGGCCTGGGCGAGCACGGAGGCCAGGGGCTGCCAGCGCAGGGCGCGGGCGCCACCGAGTTCCACCACGATCTTCAGGCGGGGTTCGCGGCGGGTGAGCTCCAGCAGGGCTGCCAGTTCGGCCTGGGAGAGCACCTGACCCTCGAGCAGCCAGAGCAGCACCGGAGCGTTGCCATCAAACAGATGGCCGAGCTGGGGGGCTGCCATCTGGACCTCACCCACGGCCGCGCCGCGGCCGACGCTCTGGTGGCCGAGGTGGGGTGGGCGTACGCCGTGTTGCTGCAGCAGGAAGGCCTCCGGGTCGCCGAGGCCGCGGGCCGAGGTGATCTGGGCCCGGTAGCCGGCGGCCCGCAGACGGCGCAGCAGCCGCGTCTCGGCACCACCTTCTAATGGGGCGTAAAGAGCAAGGGCTCCGGCCCGCTCCAGCTCCTGGCGGAATCCGCGGCCGGTGAGCAGCAGGGGCATGGGCTGGGCGGGATGCTGGGGCGAGTCTGGCAGGACACCGCCGCGGGATGGGGTGTCGGGCGGTCAGATACCATGTTCGCTTGTGCAATTGCAACTGTGCCCGTCCGCTAGCCGGGCCTCCAGCGCACTGCACAAAGGTCGCCAGTGGTGGCGGCCTTCCCGGGCCTGTGTGGCTCAGCTGAGTCACCGGGAAACTGCTGAATCGGATGGGTGGGTCTCCCGCGCTTCCCAGCAAGTCCCAGCCCCCGCTGTCTCGACGCTGCTAGCCCAACCGAATCTCCGCGCTGCTCCCCGGTTCGCTCCGGACGCAGCCCAGCCGATCCGGCCAACTGCGCAACCGATTCAGCCACGCCACTCCAGAGGAGTGGTGGTCCTGCTGGCGTTTCTCCCTACTTATGTCCATCGGCATTCTTGGGAAGAAACTGGGCATGTCCCAGTTCTTCGACGACGAAGGCAGATCCATCCCGGTCACCGTGATCGAGGCGGGTCCCTGCCGTATCACCCAACTCAAAACCGACAGCACCGACGGCTACACCGCCGTCCAGCTGGGCTTCGGTGACATCCGCGAGAAGCTCGTCAACAAGCCGGCCAAGGGTCACCTGGCCAAGTCCGGCAGCGAGCCTCTGCGCCACCTCAAGGAGTACCGCGTCGATTCCGTCGACGGTCTGGAGCTCGGTAGCGCAATCACCGTGGCCGCCTTTGAGGCGGGCCAGAAGGTCGATGTGAGCGGCGACACCATTGGTCGTGGTTTCGCTGGTTATCAGAAGCGTCACGGCTTCAGCCGCGGCCCCATGACCCACGGTTCAAAGAACCACCGCGAACCGGGTTCCACCGGCGCCGGCACCACCCCCGGCCGCGTGTACCCCGGCAAGCGCATGGCTGGTCGCTACGGCGGCAAGCAGATCACCACCCGCGGCCTCGTGATCCTGAAAGTGGATGCCGAGCGCAACCTGCTGGTGGTGAAGGGCTCGGTGCCCGGTAAGCCCGGCGCCCTGCTGAACATCCTCCCCGCCAAGCGGGTGGGCGCTAAAGCCGCGAACTGAGGAGGACAGAGATGGCTAACTGTGTTGTTCGCGATTGGCAGGG
>JBDKGF010000246.1:0-2845 GCA_039798305.1 Cyanobacteriota bacterium | reverse complement strand
ATGCCGAGCTGAGGCAATCAAGCCCTCAACAGCAGTCGGCCCCTGGTTTCGAATCAGCCCGTCGGCGTCCTGGCCCCCGGGCAACTGCACCACCGATGCACACAGACCTCCGGCCATCAGCTGAAGCTGCAACTGCTCGATCAGGCGCTCGGTGGCGGCCTGCCCCGCGCCATCGCCATCGAGGGCGATCAACAGGAGCTTCATGCCCTGGCGCCTGAGCAGCTGCAGCTGCAACTCCGAGACGCTTGTGCCCAGGCAGGCCACCGCATTGGTGAACCCCGCTTGGTGGAGCTGGATCACATCCAGCGGGCCTTCCACCAACAGCGCTGTGCCCTCCTGACGGATGGCCTTGGCCGCCTGATCCAGGCCAAAGACCACCCCATTGCGTTGGAACAACAAGTCATTCGTGCTGTTCCTGTACTTGGGTTCCTGGTTGCCGGTGGCCCGGCCGCAAAAGCCAACGGTCTGGCCGGCGGCGTCATTGAAGGGAATCACAAGGCGCCCACCGGCAAAGCCCAACTGCCAGGTGCGAGCCGTGTCGACAGTGATGCCACGGGACTGCAGGTAATCGGCACCAGCTCCGCCGCCTTGCTCAAGCTGTTGGATGAGCTCTTGATGGAATTGGTTGCGCTGTTCTGTGCGCTTGGCCATCAGCTGACGACGTTCCCGCCATTCCTGCTCAAAGCGCGCCTGCGCCTCCGGGTCGCCTTCCTCCACGCTCACGCCTGTGCGCCGCGCCAGCTCCAGCACTGCTTCCTGAAAGCTCAGCCCCTGCCGGTCTTGCAACCAGCCGATGGCATCGGTGCCCTTGCCGCACACAAAACAGTGAATGCGATTACGGCTGGGGCTCACCGTCAGCGAGGGGCGGCGATCGTCGTGCCAGGGGCAGCGGGTCAGGAACTCATGCCCGGACTTCCTGAGTTCCGTGGGACCAAACAGATCCGTGACTTGGGCCCGTTCGCGCACGCTCTCCAACACCGCTGGCGTGAGCAGCCCTGCCGGGCGACCCGAGGGGTGCCCGCTGGGTGCACGCCGAACTGCCCCTGCAAACCCGCGATGAGCTGCGGCCACGCCGCTGGCTGTGCCACTGCTGCTCATAGGCACTCCACCCCTGGGTACAGGTCGCTGCCGGTGAACAGCTTGCGGGCCTCGTCGCCCTCCAGATAGCAGTGGCTGCGGTCCAGGCGAATCGTGGTCTTGCTCAGGTCAGATCCGGCGGCCATCTGACCGTGGCGGTATTTGCCGTGGTGCACATCAAGCAGGCCCGGCTGAGCGGGAGTGAATTCATCGAGCTTGGGACGATCGATCAGCCACACCGCCGATGCGTAGCGCTCCAGTTCTGATGTGCCCGCCAGGTGGGAGACATCGGGGCCGGTGGGATTGCCGTAGGCGCCGCGGTTCAGCTGAGCAATCACAAAGACATCCAGCTCACAGCGTCCAGCAATCGCCTTGATCGTGGTGGCCCTGGCCGCCAATTCAGCCGTGGTGTTGCTCCCAAAGCCTGGGGTGGGGCCCATGGCGTGGAAGTGATCCAGGAACACAGCCGAAAGGCTCGGGTTGGCGCTCTTGCAGTCCTCCACCAGGGCCGCCAACTCTTCCACCGTGGCGGCGAATTGGCTCTGGTACAGCACCTCACCCATGCGCTCGCCGTTGGGGGCGATGCCGGCGGAGAACTGAGCCTCCAATTGCTGGAGCCGCTCCAGATCTCGGCCCTCAATCACCTCTCCGCGGCCCTCCAGTTCATTGGCCGAATAGCGGGAGGAGAAGACCCCGCTGGCCTTGCGGCAGTAGTTGGCAAACAGGCGAGCACCGATCGCGCGGCGGCTCAATTCGCAGGAGAGCACCAACACTGAGGCGCCGTTGTAGGCCAGGCCCATCGCTGCGGCGATGCCCACGGTGGTCTTGCCCACGCCGGACTTTGCAGCCAACACCCAGGTGCTGTCGCCGGTCCCCGGGATCACGCCACCACGCATGTCGATGTCGAGCGAGGGGATACCCGTGGAGATCGGTTTGGGGCGTTGGTCAGCGGGCAGAGAAGCCAGCGCGAGGCATTCGCGGCCGGCATCGCTCGCTGTGCACACCTGAAAACTCTGGCGGTAACGGCCAGCGGTGATTGAGGTGGCCGCGTTCAACAACTCGCGGCAGCGCTCAAGTTCGCCGTCGATGCTGCAATCGATCTGCTCACGTGCCAGAAGCTTGCGCACGCCTGAATAGAAGAGGGCCCGGGCCTTGGCGCTCTGGAACAGCCGGCAGGCGATCTTGAAATCCAGTTCCGGGTGGATCAGGCCGTCATCCCCCCAGGCGATCACCTCTGAGAGCGCCTCTTCCATCTGAAAGAGCGACCCGCGGAAGCGGCCTTCCAAGGCACGTTGGCGCAGGTCCTCACGAATCGCGTTGGCATTGAGCACATCGATGTCGCGGCGGCCGCGGAACAGCTCATCGATCTCGAGTGCCAAGGCCCGTAGGCCCGGTTGCGTCCAGATCGAGCCCGGCACCACCTCGTCAAAGCGCAGACCAATGGCGCGGCGGAAGAGGCCCCAGCGCTCGCGTTGGTCGTCGGTTCCAACCAACACCGCAGCAAGCAGATTCTTCTCGTGCTCCGCCAGGGAGTGATCGGCCGGCACGTCCGGAACCTCCGCCGCCATCAAGCCCCCAGCGGTCTCAATGAAGACGCCCTCATCGATCAGCTGTTGGATCAGCGATGGATCGAAGGCGCCGGGCATCGTGGTTTTGAGCTCCTCGTTGCCGGGGTCGTTGGTGCCGGCAGCGGTGTTGGCATTCGGGGTGGTGGTCATGGCGTGAACAGCGCTGAATCCAGGGCCCACACGTCCCATCGCTGTTCACG
>JBDKGF010000245.1:0-7608 GCA_039798305.1 Cyanobacteriota bacterium | reverse complement strand
CAGGCTTCAGCTGGCCGTTGGCCGTGGTGTCTGCTCACCTCCAGCGGGATGACCTGGAGCGGGAAGGGCTATCGCTGCCCTGCGGCTTCAGCGTTGCGGGGCCGATCGAAGGCGACCTGCCACCTCGCGGCACCGGCAGTGTGCTTCGGGCCTTCCTCGACACACCGGAGGGGCCGCTCGAGCTGAGTGGCAGTCCCCAACGACTCAACCCGGATCGGTTCCGCCGCCTGCAGCAATGGCAGCGGGTCCGATCAGCGGGTGTCCGTGGCGGGCTGCACGGCCTTGAGGGGCCGCTGGTGCACGGCTGGGGCACACCCCTCTCAGAGCTCGAACTGCTGCTTGACGGCAAACCCTGCCTGGTCCTGACCAGTGACGGGCAGGGCCAGGTGGCGGGCCTCCTGCCGCCGGAAGCCTGCGATGGCCGCCCTCATCTGCTGGAGCTGCGCGATCACCAGGGCCGCAATCTCGACGAGCGCATCTGCTTCACCCCGTTCCAGCTGACCCCCTGGCAGGCCCTGCTCGAGCACGGCCAGGCGCCCTTCCCCGACCACCTCCATCCGCTGGCCCGGGAGCAGCACCGCAGCCTCAGCCTCTGGTTGCAGTGGGCCGATGCCGGGGAAGTGCCTCTGCCGGACGATCTACCGCGGCTGCACGGGCTGGTGGCCCATGGCGGTGGCGACGACGAACCGTGCATCGCCCTGGAACGACCTGTTCAGCTCCCCAGCAGTGACACCCCGCAGGTGTCGGTTGTGATCCCAGCCCACAACCACTACGGCGTCACCCGCCGCTGCCTGCTGGCGATCGCCTACGCCCCAACGCGTGTTGCCATGGAGCTGATCGTGGTCGACGACGGCAGTAGCGATGGCACCAGCGAGGCGCTGAACCGCGATCTCCGGGGCATGCGGCTGATCCGCCATGACCAGGCTCAGGGGTTCAACCAGGCCTGTCACAGCGGCGTGGCCGCAGCGAAGGCACCGATGGTCGTGCTGCTGAACAACGACACGGAGCCCTGCGCCCGCTGGCTGGAGGAACTGCTGGAGCCCTTCGAGCGCTGGCCCGACACAGGCATCGTGGGAGCGCAGCTGGTCTTTCCGAGCGGACGCCTGCAGGAGTCGGGCGGAATCGTGTGGGGGGATGGTCAGCCCTGGAACTACGGCCGCGGTGGCAATCCCTACGACCCTCGGGTCAGCTACACCCGCCAGGTGGATTACGTGAGTGCCGCCTGCCTGGCGATCCGCCGGGAGCTCTGGGAGGCGCTGGGGGGCTTCAGCGCCGAATTCGCACCCGCCTACTTCGAAGACACAGACCTGGCTTTTGCCGTGCGGGCCCAGCAGCTACGCGTGCGCTGCGCACCGCTGGCACGGGTGATCCATCACGAGGGCACCACCTGCGGCATCGATCCCGGCAACCCGGAGGGCAGCAAACGGCATCAGCGGGACCATGCACCGCTGTTTCAGCGGAAATGGCAGCACGCTTTTCAACCCTCGCCACCGCCATCGCGGGCAGCGGCGGAGTTGCTCAAAGACCGGGGGGTGGTGGGCCGCGTGCTGGTGATCGACCACGCCCCACCCCGGCCCGATCGAGACGCTGGCAGCCAGGCAGCCCTCACGGAAATGAAGCTGCTGCAGGACCTGGGCTGGAAGGTGACCTTTCTGCCCGCCAACCTCGCCTGGCTCGGCACCTACAGCGAGGCCCTGCAACGGCAGGGGATTGAGTCGATTCACGCTCCCTTCGTGCTCTCAGTGGAGCAGTTCCTGCGTCAGCGCGGCCGCGAATTTGAGCTGATCTACCTGATTCGCTACACCACGGTTCGCGACCACATCGCCGCGCTACGGGAGCACGCCCCACGGGCCCGCCTGCTGTTCTGCGCCGCCGATCTCCACTACCTCAGAGAACGGCGCCAGCTACGGACTGCTGGTCTCACCGGTGAGGCTCACGCGCGGGCGCAGGCCGGGGTCGCGAACACCCGCCGAGAAGAGCTCACAGCGATCCAGATGGTGGATCTGACCCTGAGCTACAGCGACGTGGAGCGCCAGCTGATCGACGCGGAGACCCTGGGCCGAGCCGCCACCGCTGCCTGCCCGTGGGTCGTGGACTGCCTGGTCCAGGCCCCATCTCCGGAGGGACGCCATGGTGTGGCTTTTCTCGGCAACTACGCCCACCCACCCAATGGCGATGCGGTGGCTTACCTGCTCGAGGAGCTCTGGCCAAAGCTGCGGCAACAGGAGCCGCAACTGGAGCTGCACCTCTACGGCAGCAGCCTGCCGCCGGAATGGGCGGAGACCTGGGGACGGGAGCCGGGGGTGCGGGTGCAGGGCTGGGTGGCCGACACGGCGAGCGTCTACGACAGACATCGCGTCTTGATCGCACCGCTGCGCGCAGGCGCAGGACTCAAGGGGAAGGTGGTGGGTGCCCTGGCCCGCGGCACGCCCCAGGTGCTCAGTGCAATCGCCGCTGAAGGCACCGGACTGACCCACGGCGAGGAGGTGCTGATCGCCGATCGCAGCGACGACTGGCTGGAGCAGATCACGCGGTTGCTGCACGACGACACGCTCTGGCGACGGATCAGCGCGGCCGCCCTGGCTTATGCGCGGGTCCACTACTCCCGCCAACGGGGGCTGGAACAGATGGCCCAGGCCCTGAGGCGCCTGGGCCTGCCTGTGGAGGAGAGCGCGCGATGAGCACTCCAGCCCTCTCCGGCGTGGCGGAGGCAGCCGTGATCGCCCTGCGCCCCGGACTGCCACTGCTCACGGCAACGGAAACGAATCAGCTCCTGCTCCGGCAGCGACTGAACCGCAGCCTGGCCCGGGCCGTGGTGCTGGAGGCGGTGGCGAGCGCAATCCATCTCAGCGAGGACGAGGAACTCACCCTGATCGCCAATCTGATGGATGCCGAAGGGCTTCGTAACCGCAACGAACTGGAGGCATGGCTGGCCGAACGGCTCTGGTCGCTCGAGGATCTACACGCGGTGGCGACCCATGCCGAGCGGTTGCGGCGCTGGAGCCAATGGCGCTTCAGCGATGAAGTTGAAATCCGCTTTCTGGATCGCAAGCTCGATCTGGATCGGGTGGTGTACTCGCTCCTTCAGGTGCAGGAGCTGGAGCTAGCGGAGGAACTGCACCAGCGACTGCGCGGCGGGGAAATGAGCTTTGCCGAGGCGGTGCAGCAGTTCAGCATCGGAGCTGAGCGGGTCACCCAGGGATTGGTGGGGCCCATCGCCCTGTCCGCCGCTCCGGCAGCGATCGGCTCTCGACTGCGGGTCGGCCGCGAAGGACAGGTGTGGTCGCCCTTCACGGCCGACAACCGCTGGTGTGTGCTCAGGCTCGAGCACAAGCTCCAGGCCCAACTCGATGCGGCCGCCAGGGAGCAGTTGCTGCACGACCTGTTCGAGTGCTGGGTGAGCAGCCAGGTAGACCTGCTCCTGCAGGGGGAACCCCTGGCGCCCGTGCCCCGCCCGGACGAGGTGCCAGAGCCGTGAGCGCGGCAGCGCTGCCACTCCAACGCTTCCGTCCGTTCGATCGGCTCTCGCCGGAGCAGGCCTGCGCCGTGGAGAACCTGCTCGAGACGCGGCACTACCGACTGGGCCAAACCGTGCTGCGCCCCGACCTGCTCCCCGACGGCGTGCTGCTGGTGGCGGAAGGGAGCCTGCGCTCCCTCGCCATCGACCTGATCGACGGAGAACTGCACACCCTCGAACTGCTGCGGGAAGGCGACAGCGCCGGCTGGAGCAGCCTGCTGCGTCAGGCGCCCTGCGAACAGCTCAGGGCCGCAACCGATGTGACCCTGCGGGTGCTGCCCGCCACCCATTTCTGGGCCCTGCTCGATCAGCACACCAACCTGCGCGACTGGTATGCGGGCCATGGTTCGGCCGCAGAACTCCACCAACTGCTGGAAGCGCTCGATCCCTCAGGCGCCGAACCCCTGCTGAGCCAGTACGACTGGACGGAGCTGCGGCGTCAGGTGATGGTGCGGAGCGTGGCACCCGATCAGTCGCTCGAGCTGCGCCTGGATCCGCAACGGAGCTGGCATGTGAGCAGCGGCGGCCGCTTGGGTCAGACCTGGCCATCGGCAAGCCTCGTCACCACACCAGCGCCAGGGGGACCCTGGCTGCGACTTCTGGGCCTGCCCAAAGCAGCTGCAGACATCAAAGCCGCAGCGGGCCCGGAGCACTGGCAGATCGGTTCACCACTGCCGGCTGCATCAGGACAACGACAGGAGACGCCACAGCAGGATCTCCCCTTCTCCCCATCCCCTGAAGCACCGTTTCCGGCCCTGAAGCAACAGGGGTCCCTGGTGCTGCGCCGTGCATCCGGTGCACGCGACATCCCACTAGCGCTGTGCCTGGCTCTGGCCGATTACTTCCAGGTGCCATGCAATCGCGACGCCCTGGGGGATCGCATTGATGCCCTGCTGCAACGCCAACCGCGCCTGAACCTGGTGAACCTCGGGCAACTGCTGGATGCTCTCGGGCTGCGGGTGATGTTGAGCGAGCTGCCCCGTGACCGCCTGCGCCGTGTGGCACCGCCAGCCCTGCTGGAGCAGAACGGACAGTTCGCCTTGCTCGAGGGCGTGGATCCCGATGGACGACTGCGATTACTGGAACCGGAACTGGGTCCCCTGCGGGTGGAGCCACAGCAACTGGGGGATCCCCAGACCACTCTGGTGCCGCTGCTGTTACTGCAGCGGCAGCAGGACGCCAAGCAACGTCAGTTCAACTGGGGCTGGTACGGCCCATTCATTCGCGAACATCGGCGCGCGCTGGTGGAGGTGCTGAGCCTGTCGGTGGTGATCAATCTGCTGACCCTGGCAACTCCCCTGGGCTTGCAGCAGCTGATCGATCAGGTGGTGCATCAGGACAACCTCAATGCCCTGATCAGCATCTCGCTGGTGCTCCTGTTGGCTGCCGCCATCCGCGGGGTGATGAAATCGCTGCGCAGCTACATCTTCACCGACACTGCCAACCGGATTGACCAGGCCACAAAAGCAACGATTCTCGATCAACTGGTTCGCTTACCCCAGTTTTTTTTCGACAGTCGACCGGTAGGCCAGGTGATTCACTATTTCCATCAACTGGACAGACTCAGGGAATTCCTGGTGGGCCAGAGCATCACGACAGTTGTCGACTTTCTGTTCAGCTTTCTCTATCTGGCGATCCTGCTCACCCTCAGCATTCCACTCACCCTGGCCTCTCTGGCCACACTGCCATTGATGCTGATCCTGGCCATCATCAGCAACCCACTGATGCGATCACAGATCAACCGCAGCATGACGGAGGCCGTCAAGACCTATGCCTACCTCAACGAGTCGATCACCGGCATCCAGACCATCAAATCCCAAAATGCCGAGCTGAAGACACGCTGGGAATTCCAGAACCGCTACTCACGCTTCATCGGTGAAGACTTCAAACTCAAGGTCACCCGCGAATCACTGGCGAATGTCGCGGGCTTCATCCACGACCTAAACAGCCTTGTAGTGGTAGGCGTCGGCATCTTTCTCGTGATGAAGAATGAACTCACGCTTGGAAGCTTCATCGCCTTTCGCATTCTGAGTGGCTACATCACAGGGCCATTGGTCAAGATGGTGCAGACCTGGCAGCAATTCGAGCAGTCGAGCGCCGCTCTACGGATGGTTGCCGATGTCGTGGATCGCCCCACGGAACAGAGCCAGGAGGAAGCGCTCAATATCCCCATGCCACCCCTGATCGGAGGCGTGCAGTTCGTTGATGTTGTGTTCCGCTACAGCGAAAATCAGGATCCGATTCTCAATGGCGTCAATCTGGAGATCCCCAGCGGCTCCTTTGTGGGCCTCGTGGGAGGCTCCGGCAGTGGCAAAAGCACACTACTGAAACTACTGCCACGCTTCTACAGACCGAGTACCGGCCGAGTGCTTGTGGACGGTCTGGACATCAACAAAGTGGAGCTGTATTCGCTGCGCCGTCAGATTGGCGTGGTCCCTCAGGACACGGTGCTGTTCGACGGAAGTATCCGCGACAACCTGTTGCTGGTGAAACCGGATGCAACAGCGGCTGAGCTGATGGCTGCAGCCCGGATTGCCTGTGCCCACGACTTCATCATGAATCTGCCGAAGGGCTACAACTCTGATGTGGGCGAACGCGGCGCTGGCCTCTCCGGTGGGCAGCGCCAGCGCCTGGCTCTGGCCAGGGCGGTGCTGCAAAACCCCCGCCTGCTGATTCTCGATGAAGCCACCAGTGCTCTCGATGCCCGCACCGAACGGCAGGTGTGCCTGAACCTGCTGGAAGCCTTTCGCGGACGCACGGTGTTCTTCATCACGCACAGGCTCACCACCGTGCAACCTGCTGACCTGATCGTGCTGATGGACCGGGGGGCGGTGATGGAGTCCGGTAGCCATGCGGAACTGATGGCGCAGCGGGGCTGGTATTTCGCGCTGCACCGCAGCCAACAGCAGGAACAGGGTGCCTGAGATGACCGCTCCCCGACACAACAAACGTGTTCCGCCGTCGACGCCGACACCCGTTCAGGTGGATCTGATCGGCTCCGTTACAACAGGCGCTGCAGCCAGGAGCGGCACCTCTACCGGCCCCGACCAGGGAACGACCGAGACGACCTGGAGTTTCAATCAACCGGTCCTGCTCCAGCGAAGCCACCGCCCCACCAGCATCATCGTGTGGACGGTGGTCTGCGGAACAGGCCTGGCCCTGCTCTGGAGTCTGGTGGCACCGCTCGGGCAGAGCGTGGCCGTGCAGGGGAAGCTCCAACCAGGTCGCCGCGTGAAGCAGGTGGAAGCACCGGTGGCCGGCATCGTGGCGGAGCTGCTGGTCAAAGAAGGACAACGCGTCCAGAAAGGCCAGCTGCTGCTGCGCTTTGACCTCCGTCAGGCCCGCAGTCAATGGGTCACCGCAGAGGCTGTGCGCCGGAGACTGCTGAGCGAGAACCGCATCTATGCCGAAGCGCTGGGCGACCGCACGGCCACGGATCTCACAGCCAACCAGCGCCAGCAACTGGCGAACCAGAGCGCCCAGCTACGCAGCGGCCAACTCGCGGCCCAAGAGGAATTGCGCCGCAGCGAGCAGCGCTTGGCCGGATTGCAGCAGGCATGGACCACCGCCAACGACATCGCCAACCGCTACCGCTTGTTGGCCCGCGCCGGCGCCGTGAGTGGGGTGCAGGAATTGCAGACGCGCAATGCAGCCGATCAACTGCGCTCGCAGATCCTCGAAGAAGAGCGCACGATCGCCAGACTGCAAGCCAATCTTGTCCAGGCACGCTCTGCGCCAGCGGCTGAATTGCGGGGACGCATCGAAGCCAATCTGCGCCAGATCAGTGATCTGGATGGCCAGATCCGCCAAGCACGGCTTCAGATTCAGTACGGCCAGCTTCAAGCACCTGTCGCTGGTGTGATCTTCGATCTGAAAGTCAGCCCGAGCAGCGTTGTGGAAACGGCGACCCCAGTGCTGGCGGTGGTGCCAGAGGGAACCCTGGAGGCGAGGGTATTGGCACCCAGCAAGGTGATCGGATTCATTCATCCAGGGATGCCGGCGAAGATCTCGCTCGACACCTTCCCATCCAATGACTACGGCCGCCTGCCCGCTGTGGTGCGTGGCGTCGGTTCCGATGCGCTCACCCCCGA
>JBDKGF010000244.1:0-14293 GCA_039798305.1 Cyanobacteriota bacterium | reverse complement strand
ATGTGCAGTTGCTGGATGTGATCAACGACTGCGAGCTCACCGCTGCCGGCAACTGGCAACTGCCCAACCTGCGCTACGGCCAGGAGATGACGGTCGCCGCACGCTTTCAACTGCCCGCCTGGCAACCCAACCGCGAGATCGTCAGCCTGCGGCTGGCCTGGCAGCAGCCGGGCAGGCCTGAGCGATTCGCCTTTGTGGAGCACATCACCTTGCCGGTGATGGCGGCGGCGGATCTGGCAGGCATGGATCCGGATCCTGTGGTGATCGAACAGTTCGAGCTGTTGCTGGCCAACCGTGAGCGCAGCCTCGCGATTGAGGAACTGGATCGCGGCAACCTGCGGGCTGCACGGGCCCATCTGGAGGCTATTGATCAGCGCCTGTCGCTGCTCCCTCAGACGGAGGCGATCCAACGGGAGCGGCTCCTCCTGGAAGAGAAAAAGGCGCTGCTGGATCGTGATCGCAACCTCAGCCGCAAACGGCTGCGGCGTGAGTCGCTGCGCAGCTCGATGAGCGTCTGGGAGCCGCCTGCGGACTCCACGGATTCAGAGGGGCTGGGCTGAGCCAGCTTCCGGATCCGGTGTCTCAGGCGTCAAAGACAGAAAGGACGTCATTCCCTACCCATTGAGAACTTGATGATGCAGAAGAGTGATGATTCGCCGGCCACAGTTGTGGCGGTCGGCGATGTGCACGGCTGCGCCGATCTGCTGGAGCAGACTCTGGCTCCCTATCTGGGCAGTGGCGCTGAACTGATCTTCCTGGGTGATCTGATCGATCGCTCACCGGATCGCGATGGCGATCGCCGCGTGGTTGAACGGGTGCGCCAGCTGCAGGAACAGCCCGATGCCCATGGATTGGCGGGAGTGACAGTACTGCGGGGCAACCATGAGCAGATGCTGCTGGATGCCTTGCACGAGCCGGACGCTGGAGATGCCACGGAGCTCTGGGCATGGAATGGCGGTGATCCAGCCTTCCTACCTGTGGCACGAGACCACCAGGACTGGCTTGAAACGTTGCCGTTGACAGCGATCCGCGGTGACTATCTCTTTGTGCACGCGGGTGTGCGGCCCGAGGTGCCCTTTGAGGAGCAACAGGCCGATGATCTGCTCTGGATCCGTCGACCGTTCCTCACCAGAAACCACGGCCTGCCCTACACCGTGGTGCACGGCCACACCTTCCGCAGCGACTACAGCATCACCCGCTTGCCCCACCGTATCGGGATCGATACGGGGGCATTCCTGAGCGGTCGACTCACGGCCTTGCCGTTGGCACTTGAAACGCCGCAGAACTGAAGATGGGCCGGTTCATCGTCTCTGTATTGTCGCTATGGATCACAGGCTTGATCTCGGCTGCAGCTGCCTTGGTTCTGGTTGTTGCACTCTTCTATCTCACCTATCTGGTGCTATCCGCGGCGATTTCTCTGAAGGGCTTGATGCCACTGGTGGTGGCTATTGGCTGGTTTCTTGTCTGGCGGCAGGAGCGGAGCGGCAACTGACCAGCGCACGACCAGTTCTCATCAGTCAGTTTGGTATTCGCAGGAGGAAGAGTTGATCCATCACGTCTCTAAGCCAGTTCAGATCGTGGATCGTTTTCGCGGTTGCTTGCTCGGTCTGGCTGTCGGCGATGCAGTTGGCACGACGGCGGAATTCAAGCCTCGTGGCTCCTTCCCTGAAATCACAGATCTGTGTGGCGGTGGGCCTTTTTCCCTCAATCCAGGAGAGTGGACGGATGACACGTCGATGGCTCTGTGCCTGGTCCAAAGCCTGATCCACTGCGGCGGATTGGATGCCATGGATCAGATGCAGCGCTACTGCGCCTGGCAGGAACGGGGCTACATGAGCAGCAATGGCCGCTGTTTCGACATCGGCATCACTGTGAGCTCAGCGCTGGACCGGTTCCGCCGTAGCGGTGATCTCTACAGCGGTGCCACAGATCCGCGCAGCGCCGGCAATGGATCGATCATGCGCCTGGCGCCGGTTCCGATGGTCTTCCATCGCCATAGCGACCAACTCGATCAGGCCTGCATCGACAGCTCCCGTACCACCCATGGCGCCAGTGAGTGCCTGGAGGCTTGTGTACTGCTCGGGCGAATGATCCAGCGCGCTCTGGTCGGGCAGAGCAAGGAGGAGATCCTCCTTGGCGACGACGATGGCCATGGCCTGAAGGAGCCCCGGATCCTGGATCTGGCCCGTGGTGGTTACCGCGATCGCCCGGTTACGGCCATCCGCGGCAGTGGCTATGTGATCCATAGCCTGGAAGCGGCCCTGTGGTGCTTCTGGAGCAGCAGAAGTCTTGAGGATGCCATCCTCATGGCCGCTAATCTCGGGGAGGATGCCGACACAACAGCCGCGGTCTGCGGACAGCTGGCCGGCGCCTATTACGGCGCGTCATCTATCCCGGATCAGTGGCTCCAGTTGCTGGTGCAGCGGGATGAGATTGCGCGGATGGCCGAGCGGTTGATGGAGCTTTCCACTCGGCCAGCATCTATCCGAGCAGAGGCTGATAATCAATGACCTGCAGGTCGGACTGCGATAGATAGCAGATCAGGATCGTTCAGGACTGCCTTGGATTCTGATCATCCTCAATACGTCAGGCCGCATCCCTTTGCGAGGTGTAAATCCCGAGGCCCGATTGCCCTGATCTGAGGGTGAATGGGGATAAATGACGGGTTGTCATTCGCGAGGTATATATGTGCCTCGCTGTTTCACGATGAATTCAGGCGATTGACTTGCCAAACCTTTTATCTGGATTGGTCATCCGTTGTTGGCTACGCCTGAATCTCTGCTGCTCCGGTTGGCACTGGTCCCTGGGTGCTGAGCAACGCCACTGGGCCCTCGTCACGACGAACAGCTGTAGTGCGACATCCGGTCGGCATTCAAAAAGCTGGCCGGGTGTCGCAAGGCTCTCGAGAATGGCTCCGAGGTGCTGGATTCCTTTGCTGAAAGAGTCCCCCCAACCGCGAGAACGCGTTCTTCCCATCCCCACCCGCTTAGTTTGTTAAGCCAGAAATTCCTCCGTTGTTTTGAATCTCACCACTGGGGTTCAGTCCGCCGAGGCCAGAGCCTTCAGTGGGGCATCGTCAGCGGCACCACAACGGCTCGATCAGGTGAGACATGTCATTTTTGTTTCAGCTCCACTGACAGTTTCTACACCTGTGCTTACGGTTGAGATGACTGCCGACTTCTTATGCCGCTCCCTCGTCTCCACAAGTTTCTGGTGGTTGCTGCGGCCCTTGGTTTAATTGCCGTTCCACCCGTTGCTCTTGCTTGCTCCCGCATTACCTGGACAGGTCCAGACCGGCAGGTGATCACCGGGCGTTCGATGGACTGGCCTTATGGCTTTGATTCCCATTTCCACGTGACTCCTCGCGGGGAGATCATTGATGGGGCTGGAGGCGTTAACAGCCTGCGCTTCAAAACCCGCTACGGCAGTGTGGTGGTGAGCGGTAGTACCGAACCTGGGGGTCAGGTGAATGCCGCCTTTGATGGCATGAACGAGAAGGGTCTGGCGGCGAATATGCTTTATCTGGCGGAGAATGACTTTGGGATCACTAATGCCGGTACCAAGCGTCCCCGCCTCTCCTTTACAGCCTGGACTCTTTATGTTCTGAGCCAGTATGCAACGGTGAATGAGCTTGTGCAGGCGGTGCAGCAAGACCGAATTCAGATTGTGCCTATTCCCTTCGGACCGGGGGGCAAGGCGAAAGCCACTGTGCATATGGCGGTGTCCGATGCCAGCGGTGACTCTGCAGTGATCGAGTACCTCAAGGGCAAGCCGGTCATTCATCACGGAAGTCAATACAAGGTCATGACGAATAGCCCGGTGTACAGCGAGCAGATCAAACTCAATGCCTTCTGGGCCACCAAGGACCGCGCCCGCGATCTCCCAGGTTCAATTCAGTCGCCTGATCGCTTTGTGCGTGGCTCTTATTACACCGATCAGCTACCGCCTACGACTGATCCGCGTCAGGCGCTGGCCGGGGTGATGAGTGTGATGCGAAACATTTCTGTGCCCTGGGGCGCGCCAGATCCCGAGAATCCCAATATTGCACCCACCTGGTGGCGCACCCTTCTTGATCAGAAGAATGGCGTCTATTACTTTGATTCAGCCCTCTCTCCCCAGATGGTGTGGCTGGATCTCCGCGAGATCGACTTCAGGCCTGGAAGTGGTATCCGCGATGTGGCCATCGAAAACGACCCCAACGTTCAGGGCAATCTCAACGATCAGTTGAGGCCAGCTTCTCCTATCCGTTTCCTGGCACCTAAAAACTGAAACGGCAGCTCTACGACGAACAGCTGTAGTGCGACACCCCACCGGCGTTGAAAAATTCCCGCGGCTTGAGCCGGTCGTAGCGTGCGGCCAGCTCCGCCGGCGGTTCGTTGTAGGGATCGCGGAACAACGTCTGCAGCTCTCGGATCAGGCTGAAGTCGCTCTCGGCGGCTTGCTCGTAGGCCGGGGCGATGAGCCATTCGCGCCAGGTGATGGCGGGGTTCACCCGTTGCATCGCCGCTGATGTCTCCGCCGGGTCGCCGATCTGCCCGTGCCAGCGCTCCAGCCAGGCCTGCCACTGCTGATCCAGCTGCTCGGAGCTCGGCACGTAGAAGCTCGGCTTGAGATCGTCCACGCCTTCAGGAAGGGCCGAGAGCCGGCGGAAGAAGATCGTGTAGTCGGCCCTAGAGCTCACCAGCAGCTGCAGCAGTTCCTGCATCAGCTCGGCGTCGTAGCTGGGGAGGCCGAGTTTGCTGGCCCACATCGTCTCCAGTGCCTGAGCCATGGCTTCGGCGAAGCCGTCCTGGATCGCGTCCAGCTGGGCCAGGGCCTCGTTGTCGCCCTCCAGTAGGGGCCGCAGCGATTTGATCAACATCCCGTAGTTCACCTCAGCCGCCGCCGGCTGGTTGAAGAAGCAGAAGTGTTCACCGCCACCGGTCCAGGGCTGGAAACGTGGGTCAAACAGCTCGCAGAAGCCGAAGGGGCCGTAGTCGAGCGTGTAGCCACCAGCGGCGCAGTTGTCGCTGTTGAAGTTGCCCTGGCAGTAGCCCACGCGCATCCAGTGCGCCACCAGGGTGGTGAGCCTTCCTCGGAACAAGCGGGCCAGCTCCAGAACCTGCAGGTTGAAGGGCAGGGCGGCATTGATCTCCGCGCGGTAGTTGCGCTCGATCAGGTGCGCCGTGATCATCTGCAGCTCGCGCAGGGCGCCGGGGTGAGCGTTGCTGCGCGCCCGGCGGGCGAACAGCTCCAGCTGGCCCACCCGCAGAAACGACGGCGCCACCCGTGTGGTGATCGCCGCCGGGTTGTCGACCATCACATCGGGATCGAACGATCTGGACTGCGGCGAATACCAGGGCCGGCGCACCCCTTCGTCGCGCGACATGTAGAGGGTGAGCGAACGGGAGGTGGGCACTCCCAGGGCCTGCATCAGCTCCTGAGCCAGAAACTCACGCACGCTGGAGCGCAGCACAGCCCGGCCATCGGCGCCGCGGCAGTAGGGCGTGGGCCCGCCGCCCTTCAGTTGCATCTCCCAGCGCCGCCCATTGAACACGCCCTCAAAGATCGAGATGGCGCGGCCATCGCCGTAGCCGTTGCCGGTGCGGAAGGGGCACTGCTGGGTGTATTCGGTGCCGTAGATCGAGAGGGCGTAGCCGGTGGCCCAGCCGTAGGGGCGCATCGCTCCGTCGGCGGCTGTGCTGTCGCCGGAAAACAGGCGACGGAAGCGCTCGTCGTGGGCCAGCTCTTCGCTCAGGCCCAGTTCGCTGAACAGGCGGCTGCTGTGGGCCACGTAGTGCGGTTCCGGCAGCGGCGTGGGTGTCACCGGCACGTAGTGCCCCGAGAACACCTGGCGGGGCAGGTGATCGTCACCGTCGAGCGTGGCCTGCGGGTCTGGTTGCAGCGCATCGAGCAGGGAGTAGTCGGCCCGCTGCGCAAACTGCTCGAAGGTGGTCGCTGACGCAGGTGTGGGCACGGCTGTTGCGGCTGAGGTGATCATCCTGGCGAGCCGCTCACCCCTGTCAGAGCAGCGGAGGCCTAGATTCTGAGCAAAATGTGAAGTTTCCTGTGCTCCTTTCGATGCGGTGCGGCGTTTGATCGCTTTGGTTCCCCCGGCGCTGCAGCCGGACCATCGCTTCGAGCAGGTTTCCTCAGAGCGTTACCCCTCCAAGGCGGAGCTGCTGAGCTGCCTTCCAGCTGAGCTCAATCGCTTTGATCCCCTGAAAGCCTGGGGCAGCCTGGGCCTGTCAGTCGGTCTGTCGCTGCTGGCCTATGGGGTTGGCACCCAGATCCCGCTTCAGTGGGCAGCCCTTCCGCTCTGGCTGCTCTATGGCGTGGTCACCGGCACGGTGGCGATGGGCTGCTGGGTGATCGCCCACGAATGCGGCCACAACGCTTTCCATCCCAACCGTCGCCTCGAGGCCTGCGTGGGCTTTGTGCTCCACAGCCTGCTGCTGGTGCCGTACCACTGCTGGGCCCGCAGCCATGCGGTGCATCACGCCCATTGCAACCACCTGGAAGAGGGCGAAACCCACGTGCCTCCCAGGGCCTCCTCGCCCACTGGGAAGATCACCGAAGAGCTCAGGCAGAAGCTCGGCCGTCGTCTCTTCGGCTGGGTCTCTCTGTTCAACCATCTGGTGCTGGGCTGGCCGCTCTATCTGTTCCTCGGCGCCACCGGCGGGGAGGACTACGGACGTCCCACCTCCCATTTCCGGATCCTCACCGGCGGCCCCGATCGCAAGCGGCTTCTGTTTCCTGCCTCATTCCGAGGTCTGATGCTGCGCTCCAACCTCGGTCTGCTTGCGGTGCTGGTCGCCCTGGGCTTGGCCGCGCTGCAGTTCTCGTTGCTGCGGGTGCTCTGCGTCTACGGCCTGCCTTATCTGATGGTGAATGTGTGGCTGGTGGTCTACACCTGGCTGCAACACACCGATCTCAACATCCCCCACTTCTCCAATGAGGAGTGGTCGTGGGCGAAGGGTGCCCTGCAGACCGTCGACCGCCCCTACGGCCCGCTGCTCAACCTGCTGCACCACGGCATCGGCTCGACCCACGTCTGCCATCACATCAAGTCGACGATTCCGCACTACAACGCCTGGCGTGGTACGGAGCTGCTGCGCCAGCGCTACCCGGAGCTTGTGCGCTACGACCCCACCCCGATTCACAAGGCCCTCTGGCGTGTGGCCAGCCGTTGCGGTGCTGTGCGGCAGAGCCCCCTCGACGGCGCCTTCTACTACTGAGGTGGGATGGAGCCCTGCGGAAGGGTTTGCAGACGGTTACGCCCGGATTCACCATGGAGGCAGGTGATCTGACCCATGGACGACGCACTGCAGGCCCTGGTGGCCGACCTCGGCAGCGGCAATGTGCTCGATGCCGAGACGCTTGAGGGCTGCGCGGTTGAGCCCCACGAGCTCGACGATATGGATGAACACCAGGCTGCGCTCGTGGCGGCTCATGTGTTCGAGCAGCTGTTCGATCACGACATCGCCCGCGCGGTCGGCGAGAGCGCTGATCCTGAGGCGGGCCGCTGGAGCGGCACGCTGGATGCGGCCTTCAGCTTTGTGATCGAGCGCGACGCGGCGGGTGACCTGGTGCTCGATTTCAGCCCGGCTGGTTCATAACGTCGCCCCGAGTCGTCTGCCTCGTTCTGAAGCGGACCATAAAAAAGCCCCGGCCAAGACCGGGGCTTTGCTGCGGGGATCGCCTGGCGATCACTCCTCTTCGGTGCCGCCGACGGGGATCAGTTTGATCTGCTTGCGACCCAGCTTGATCTCGAACTCGTCGCCGGGCTTGAGATCCAGCATGGCGGTGTAAGCCTTGCCGATCAGCAGATTGCCGTTGCCCTGCACCGTGGCGGTGTAGCTCAGCTTGCGCCCACCTTTGCCGCGGCCCACGCCATCGTTACCCAGGCTGAGACCTTTGGCTTCCAGCAGAGCTTCATAGAAGGCGGTGAAGTTCAGACGCTCACCACCATCCTTCTTGGTGCTCACATAGCCGCAGCTGCGCACCAGATCGGATTTGGACACGTCGCCAAGTTCTTTGACCTTGGCCAGTAGTTCAGAGCCGGTGAGCATGGATTGGAATTGAATCAATCCAACAATAACGCTCGAGCGGTACTGTGCCATCCCCATGCAGTGATCTCAGCCATGTTTCTGATCGCCTGTCTCGCGATCCTGCCGGTGCTCCTGATCGTGTACTACACGATTCAACGCACCGTGGGCCATCACAGCCGTCAGGAAACCCGCCACATGATCCAGGACATGGTGGTGGAGGCCATGAACAAGCACGACCAAGACTTCGACGATTGATTGCCTAGCGGCCGTTGATCCAGCGCATCACCCCTTCATCGGGGGGTGTTCTATTCACGATCGCCAGCACAGCATCGATTGCAGGGCTCCCATCTCTCGAGCCCGAGCCGCTCCAGCGCCGTGTCCACCAGCCGATCGTCCCGCTGAATGCCATGCACGCCGCAGGACGGCCTGTCTTCAGGCCAGTCGCTTCAGGGGGGTGAGGGCCACCAGGCTGAGATGGGCCAGGGCCCGGCACACGGATAAAACCGCCAGGCCAAGGCAGAGGGGGCAGTGCATCAGGCTCATGCCGCCAGCTTTATGCAATCGGTTCGGGCTGAAGCGTTTTCTGCGGAAACTTCATCAATGCCCTGAAGCTCAGCGGCGTACGGGTACCACGGTCATTCCCACCGGTGCCAGGGCGATCAGGGCCAGCTTGATGTGCTGGATCCCGAAGGGAATGCCGATGATCGTGATGAAACAGGCCAGCGCCGAGGTCAGGTGGCCGATCGCCAGCCACCAGCCGGCCACCAGGAACCAGAGCACGTTGCCGATCAGTCCCAGGGGGCCGGTGCCCAGATCGTGACGGCCGGTGAGATCACGCCGGCTGATCGCCTCCTGGCCGAAGGGCCACAGCGAGAACAGGCCGATCACAAAGCAGGACCGGGCCCAGGGCAGCCCCACGATCGTGATGGCGCAGACCAGGCCCGCCAGCCACCAGCCCAGAGCCATCACCAGGCCGCCGAGTACCACCCAGAGGATGTTGAGAAGAGCGCTGAACATCACTCCATCCTGATCCTGTAGCCGCTCAGCCTGCCTCCGCCCGATGCGCTTCGTTGATCAACCGCTGCACGCGATCGAGCAGGGATTCATTGCTGAGGCGGCTGTTTAAGCGTTCCACCAGCAGCGGGAATGCCAGTGGTCCCGGTCGGGCGATGCGCTCCACCCGCCAGGTGCATGACGCCATCCGCTCCAGTGCCGCCTGCAGCCGCTGGGCTTCCAGTTGCTCCTCGAGCACTTCGCGTTGCGCCTGCTCCAGCAGCAGGCTGCCCGGTTCATGTTTCTGAAAGACATCGAACAGCAGGGCCGCGCTGATCTGCAGCTGGCCGCCGGTCTTGTTCTGCCCTGGCATGGCCTGGCTGATCAGGCCGCTCACCTGGGCGATGGCGCGGAAGCGGCGACGGCAGAGCTCGGAGAAGTTCAGCGCCTGCTGCAGATCGCTCTCGAGGTTGTCGAGAGCGAGCAGGTCGTCGCCATACAGATCGAGCAGCTCCTCGAAGGGATAGGTCTTCGGAGCGAGCAGCTCGAAGCCGTAGTCGTTCACCGAAACGGTGATCGTGCTGGCCCGCTGCCGCGCCAGCCGCCAGGCCCAGAGGAAGCCGATGCCTTCGTGCACGAAGCGTCCCTCGAAGGGATACACAAACAGATGGCTTCCTTCGCGGCTGCGGCACAGCTCCACCAGTAGCTGATCGCTGCGCGGCAGGCCTGAGAGGTTGGCCTGCCGCTGCAGCAGGGGTTCGAGAGCCTGGAGTTCGGGCGTGTCGAGCCTCGCTTCGCCATCAAGGGCGCGGGCGCAGCGATCCACTTCCTGCCGCAGGTGGGCGCTGAGCAGATCCGAAAGCGCCATCTGGCCTCCGGCCCAGGCGGGCACCGTGGAACTCTTCCTGCTGGTGGCCTTCACCTGGGCCGTCATCTCCCGCAGCCGCACGAACTCCAGCTGCCGGCCCGCGAAGAAGAACACATCCCCCGGCTTGAGCCGGCCAATGAAGGCTTCCTCCACATGGCCGATCACCGCACCGCGCACGAAGCGCACCGTGACGGAGCGATCGGCGGTGATCGTGCCGATGTTGAAGCGATGCAGCCGCGCGATCGTCTTGTCGAGGACGCGGAAGCGCCAGGCTTCACCGGGGGCCGGCGGTTCGTCGTCGTCCAGCCGGCAGCGCACGAGCTTGCGGTAGCGGGGATAAGCCGTGAGGCATTCCCCGCCGTGCTCCAGGAAATCCAGGCACCACTGCCACTGCGCGTCGCTCAGATCCCGGAAGCTCCAGCAGCGGCGCACCGTGGCCAGCTCCTGGGCCGGTTGGAAACCAGCTCCGCAGGCCAGGCTGGTGAGGTGCTGCAGCAGCACATCGAGGGGAAGTTGCGGCGGCCGGCGGTGTTCCACCAGGCCGTTCTCCAGCCCGCGTCGCATGGCGCTCACCTCCAGGAGCTCCAGGGCATTGGTGGGCATGAACAACACCTGGGAGGTGCCGCCCGGGCAGTGGGCGCTGCGGCCGGCTCGCTGCAGCAGGCGGGCCAGGTTTTTGGCGCGGCCGATCTGCACCACCCGCTCCACAGGCTGGAAATCGACTCCCAGATCCAGGGAACTGGTGCACACCACCCAGCGCAGCTCGCCGGCTTTCACGCGGGCTTCGATCGCTTCGCGCTCGGCGCGGTCGATGGCGCTGTGGTGGAGCGCCAGGGCGTCCTCCATTTCCGGGCAGGCGAAGCGCAGACACTGGTGCCAGCGTTCGGCCTGGTTGCGGGTGTTGGTGAACAGCAGCGTGCTCACTGCCGGATCCAGCCCCGCCACCAGCTCCTCATACATGCGCAGCCCCAGGTGACCGGCCCAGGGGAAGCCATCGATCGAATCGGGCAGGAGCGATCGAATCGCTGTGGCCCGCTGGAGATCGGCGGTGATGATCTGCGGAGCCGTCTCGCCGCCCGGGGTGGCCGGTTGCCCCAGGGCGGTCCGGGCGGCTTCCTCAAGGTTGCCGATGGTGGCGCTGATCGCCCAGGTGCGCAGCTGGGGCCGCAGTCGCCGTAGCCAGCTCAGGCAGAGCTCCGTTTGGCTGCCGCGCTTGCTGTCCATCAGCTCGTGCCATTCATCGAGCACCACCGCCTGCAGCTGGGCGAACAGCTCCGGTGCCTTGGCATTGGCCAACAGCACGCTCAGTGATTCGGGGGTGGTGATCAGGATCTCGGGCGGGGTGCGCAGCTGTTTGCTGCGCTCATGGGTAGCGGTGTCGCCATTGCGGATCGCCACCCGCAGCGGCCAGCCCATGGCGCTGATCGGTTGCTCGATCGCAAGAGCCAGATCGCGGCTGAGGGCTCGCAGCGGTGTGATCACCAGCAGCCGCAGGCCGCGGGTTTTCGGGTCGGTTTGCTGCGCCGCCAGCATTTCCGCGATCGGACCCATCACCGCGGCGTAGGTCTTGCCGGAGCCGGTGGGCACCTGCAGCAGTCCGCTTTCGCCCGCCAGATAGGCCTGCCAGCACTGGCGTTGGAAGGCCATCGGGCTCCAGCCCTGTTGGGTGAACCAGGCCTCGATCGGAGCGAGCGGAGTGCTCATGCCAACTGCTCCATCAGCGCCCGGGCGCTGGCCAGGCTGTCGGCTTCGCTGGCCGGTTTGTCGCTGCGCCAGCGGCTGATGCGCGGGAAGCGCACCGCAAAGCCGCACTTGTGGCGTTTGGAGGCTTGGATGCCTTCAAAGGCCAGCTCGAACACCTGCAGCGGCTCCACGGCACGCACCGGCCCGAAACGTTCGGTGGTGTGGGCGCGGATCCAGCGGTCCAGCTGGCGGATTTCGCCATCGTCGAGTCCGGAGTAGGCCTTGGCGAAGGTCACCAACTCGCCGTCGTCGTTCCAGAGGCCGAAGCTGTAGTCGGTGTAGAGGTTGGCGCGCTTGCCGCTGCCGGCCTGGGCGTAGAGCAGGACGGCATCCAGCCGCAGCGGCTCGAGCTTGTGCTTCCACCAGTGGCCGCGTTTACGCCCCACCAGATAGGGCGAGTCGAGGGCTTTGAGCATCAGCCCTTCAGCTCGCTGTGCACGCGCTTGGTCGCGCACCGCATCTAGATCACTCCAGCGTTGGAGGGTCTGCGTGGCCGAGAGGCGAAGGCGCCCTGTGGTTGCGGTGTCTGGTTGCTGCACCCAGCTCTGATGCAGCTGCTCCAACAGCTCGCGCCGCTGCTGCAAGGGCTGTTGACGCAGATCCATGCCCTGAAGCTCGAGCAGGTCGTAGGCCACAAACGCTGCGGGACAGTCGCGCTGCAGGCTGCGGCTCGGAGCCTTGCGCCCCAGCCGCCGCTGCAGGCTGGCGAAGGATTCCGGCGTTTCGGCGTCGCTATGCCAGACGATCACCTCCCCATCCAGTGCCGTGCCCTGGGGCAACTGCTCCGCCATGGCGATGAGCTCGGGGAAGGCCTCATTGATCAGTTCCTCGCCGCGGCTCCAGAGGCTGCATCCTCCGGCGCGGTGAATCAGCTGACCGCGGATGCCATCCCACTTCCACTCCAGCTGCCAGCTCTCGGGAGACGTGTGCTCCAGCTGGCCTGGCTCCAGGGGGCTGGCCAGGAAAAAGGGATAGGGCCGGGCTGAGCAATCCTCGCCATGGCCGGCTGCGGCGGTGAGCGCGGCGAACGCTTCTGCACTTGGGCTGAACCCACCCATCAGCCGGTGCGCCACCAACGCCTCATCGAGCTCTGCGCTGCGGGCCAGCGCCCGGGTGACCAAGCCGGTGGAGACGCCCACCCGGAAGCCGCCGCTGAGCAGCTTGTTCACCAGCAGCAGTTGATCCGCCGGCAGGCTCCGCCAACAGGCCTGCACCGCTTGGGCTTGTTCATCTCCCTGCAGGGCGGCGAGTGCTGGGAGTCGCTCATCCATCCACTGGGCCAGAGGTTGCTCGAGGCTGGAGCTGCTGGATTGGGGATGGCTTTGGTGATCCGGGCGTTGCTGCCACACCAAGGCCACCGTTTCGGCTGAATCACCCACCTGGGCATGGCAGGCCTCAAACAACCACTCCGGCAGGCCTGTGGAGGCCAGGCAGATTTCCCTTAGCCGCCGTCCGGTGATCAAGCGCTTGCGCCGTTTACCCAGCAACAGCGCCAGGGCCCAGGCAGCATCAGCAGGAGGCACGCTCCGGAAGTAGGCCTCCAGGGCCTCGAGTTTGGCGCTGGTGCTGCTGGTGCCATCCAGCTGACGGAAGAGGGCGGCGAAGGCTTGCATCAGTTCGCTGCAGAGCTCACCGCGGTTGCGGCGCCATCGCTGTCTGCCGTTGGGGCGTCGTCGTCGAAGCGTTCGGCTTCGAAATGCCCCTCCAGCGGCTCGGCGCTGATGCCCTCCACCTCCTGCAGGTAGCGCGCCAACACGTTGCTCTGGCCGTGGGTCACATACACCTGTTGGGCCTGGCTTTCCCGCACGCTCCGCAGCAGTCCGGCCCAGTCGGCGTGGTCGCTCATCACAAAACCGCGGCCATAGCCGCGCCGTCTGCGGGCGCCGCGCACAGCCATCCAGCCGCTCACGAAGCCGTTCTGGGCCTTGGCGAAGCGCCCCAGTCCGCGGCTGCGATGGGCCGCCGGTGGTGCGATCAGCAGCCGGCCGCTCAGATCGGCGCCACGTTCCAGCTCAGCCAATGGCCGGGTGGGAGGCATCGCCACGCCCGCCTGCCGGTAAGGCGCCATCAGCCGCTCCACGGCGCCATGCAGCAACACCTCGTCGTTCACACCGAGGCGATGCAGCTCCGCCAGCACCCGCTGTGCCTTACCGAAGGCATAGGCGAACAGCACCGAGGGGCGATCTGGTGCGCTGCGCCACCACTCCAGAATCTCCGCTGCGATGTCGGCGCCGCTCTTCCAGCGGTAGATCGGCAACCCGAAGGTGGCTTCGCTGATCAGCACATCCGCCTGAACTGGTTCGAATGGGGCACAGCTGGGATCGGCGCAGCGTTTGTAGTCGCCGCTCACCAGCCAGCTCTCGCCGCCGGCCTCCAGCCGGATCTGGGCGCTGCCGAGCACATGACCCGCCGAATGGAACGACACGCGCGCATCGCCGATCCGGTGCAGCTGGCCGTACTCCACCGGCAGCAGCTTGATCTCGGTGCCGAGCCGTTCCCGCAGGATCCCCTCACTGGCGCCAATCGCCCAGTACTCGCCGCAGCCCGGCCGTGCGTGATCGGCATGGGCATGGGTGATCAGTGCCCGCGGCACGGGGCGCCAGGGATCGATCCAGGCACGGGCCGCCGGGCAGTAGAGCCCCTCGGGGCTGAGCTGCAG
>JBDKGF010000243.1:0-3719 GCA_039798305.1 Cyanobacteriota bacterium | reverse complement strand
CAACACGCATCGCCCAAGCGAGGCAACGTCCTTTATGGCTAAGAACAAGGGCGTCCGGATCGTGATCACTCTCGAGTGCACCGAATGCCGGTCCAACCCCGCCAAGCGGTCTCCTGGTGTGTCCCGTTACACCACCCAGAAGAACCGCCGCAACACCACTGAACGGATCGAACTGAAGAAGTTCTGCCCGCACTGCAACAAGTCGACGGTCCACAAAGAGATCAAGTGATCTCCGCTGTGTAACCACAGTCTTCTGCACCCCTTCTTCACCGTTCAGCCATGGCTAGTTCCTTCTTCAAGAAGCGCCTTTCGCCGATCAAACCCGGCGATCCGATCGACTACAAGGATGTCGATCTGCTCAAGAAGTTCATCACCGAGCGCGGCAAGATCCTGCCCCGCCGTCTGACGGGCCTCACCGCCAAGCAGCAGCGCGACCTCACCAACGCCGTAAAGCGCGCCCGCATCGTGGCTCTGCTGCCCTTCGTCAATCCCGAGGGCTGATCTCCTGGCATCCGCGGCGTTCCATCCCGGCGACCTGGTCGGTGTACAGGAATCCCGCGGAGCCCAGCTCGCGGTTGTCGAAGCGATTCAGGGCAGCAAAGCCCGCCTGCGCATCGGCTTTGACGCCAAACAATCCGTTCTGCCCCAGCGTCAGCTGGAGCTGATCTGCCCCCTGCCCTCCGGTGCTGATGTGCCGCAGCGGCTGGGGGCTTCGCCTTGGAATCTCAAGCCCGAGTCCCTGCAGCAGACTGGTCTCAGTCGTCGCGCCTGGGGTGAAGCCTGGATTCTGCTCTTGGAATCAAGTGAGACGGTTGTGCTCGCTGATTTCGCTGATCTCGTCTGCGGTGGCGCCGCTCCGGCTCAGTTGGCGGTCTGCTGGCTCGAGCTGGTGGGACCGCAGCAGTGGTTCCGCTTCAAGCAGGGGGAGATTCAGCCCCGCAGCGCCGCCGAGCTGAAGCCGCTCCGGCGCGACAGGCGCCTCAAGCAGCTGGCTGAGCAGCGCGAACAGCAATGGCAACAGCTGCTGCGCGCCCGTCAGCCCGTCCAGGCCGAGGCTCTTCCCGCCGAACAGCAACGCCGCCTGGAGGCGCTCAAGCAGCTGGCCGCCGGTGCACTGGAGCTTGAGCAGCTGGACCCGCCCCTGCGCCAGAGCCTCACGGGCCTGCATCTCGGTCACGACCGCGGCGATCTGCGGCACCTGCTGGTGGATCTGGGTCAGTGGGACCGGCACCATCTGGTCTCAATCGGTGGCACCACCTGGAGCCTGGGCTTCAGCGCCGAGCTGGAGGCGGAAGCTGCAAGGCTGCTGGCCCTGAGTGAGCAGGAGCTGCCCGGCGACGCGGATCGCCTTGATCTCACCGGCCAGCGCTGCGTGACGATCGACGACGACGACACCCGCGACATCGACGACGGCCTGGCGCTGGAGCGCCGCCCCGATGGCACCCTGCGGCTCTGGATTCACGTGGCCGACCCCGGCCGCCTGGTGGAGCCCGAATCGCCGCTGGATCTGGAGGCGCGTCGGCGCGGCAGCAGCCTCTATCTGGCCAGCGGCAACCTGCCGATGTTCCCGCTGGAACTCACCACCGGACCCTTCAGCCTGCGCGCCGGCGTGCGCAGCGCCGCCTGGAGCACCTGGGTCGACCTCGACCCCGAGGGTGACATCGCCGCTTACGGCATCGTGCGCAGCTGGGTGAAGCCCACCTTCCGGCTCAGCTACAGCGACGCCGACGATCTGATCGATCTGGCGCCGCCGGAGGAGCCTGATCTGGCTGACCTGGATCAGCTTCTGGATCGCCGGCGCCAGTGGCGGGTCCGCCAGGGTGCCCTGCTGATGGACCTACCCGAGGGGCGCATCCGCAGCCGCGACGGTGAACCGGTGCTCGAGGTCAGCGAACCGAGCCCGTCGCGGGCGATGGTGGCCGAAGCGATGATCCTGGCCGGAGCGATCGCCGCCCGCTTCGGGGTGGAACACCACCTGGCGCTGCCCTTCCGCAGCCAGTTGCCGGCTGAGCTGCCAGCCAAGGCGGAGCTCGATGCCCTGCCCGATGGTGCCGTGCGTTTCGCCGCCATCAAGCGCTGCCTCAGCCGTGGCCTGATGGGACCGCAGGCGTCCGCGCACTTCAGCCTCGGCCTGCCGGCCTACGCCCAGGCCACCTCTCCGATCCGCCGTTACGGCGATCTGGTGGTGCAACGCCAGATCCAGGCCCAGCTCAGCGGCGGCTCCCCCCTCAGCGAAGACGCCCTGCAGGAGTTGCTCAACAGCTTCGATGCAGCGGTGCGCGAGGGGATCGGCATCTCCCGCGAAGATCAGCGCCACTGGCAACAGGTGTGGTTTGAAGCCCACAAGAGCAGCCAGTGGCGCGCTGATTTCCTGCGTTGGCTCCGCCCCCAGGACCGCCTCGGCCTGGTGCGCATCGACGATCTCGCCATGGACCTGGCGGCGGAATGCCCCCAGAACGCCCAGCCGGGCGAGGCTTTGCTGTTGCGGGTGCAGCAGGTGGATTCCTTGCGGGATCAACTGAAGCTGGTGGCCTCAGCCAGCTAGGCGCGAGATGCGCAGCCAGGGCCCCCAGGGGTTGGCGTTGCCGATCAGCTCGACCGGCTCTGAACCGCTGTGCTGGCTCAGCCATTGGTGCATCGATGGCTCCAGCGTGATCACGGGCCAGACCTCGCCTGAGCTGGTGGTGAAGCTGTAGCCGCCGGTGGTGGTCGCCTGGATGCGGCCTGACCACAGCTGCTCGTGCCGGCCCACTGGAATCGGCTCCTGCACCGCTGAACCGGTGGCCGCCAGCCCATCGCTGAACTGCTGTGGGTTGGCCAGCACAGCTTGCTGACGCTCCCGCCATTGGGGGTGATGCCAGGGGGTGTCCCACAGCGGAGCCACGGCCGCTGGCGCCAGAGGATCCGCGATCAGAGCGTTCTGCAGCGCACGCACCGGCAGTTCAGCCGGCGTCACGGCTGTACGCACGGCCAGCGCCGCCGCCGCTCCCGCCGCCTGCCCCACATTCAGGATCAGGGGCTGCAGGCGCGTGGCCCCGTTCGCCATGTGACTGGTTGCGAACGCCTTATCCGCAGCCAACAGGTTGTCGATGGCTTCGCTCACCAAGGCGCCGTAGGGAATGCAGAACGGCGTTCCCGTCCAGCGACCGCCCCACTGGCAGCTTTTCGGCGCCAGGGGCCAGTCAGGTCCCGGGTAGTGGTGGTCGTTGGCGTAGTTGCCCACCGCGATCGACTGCAGCTCCCCGGTTTCCGTCAGGGGCAGGGGAGCGATGGAGGGGCCCTTTGCTTGCGGCAACAGGTCCTGCTCGATCACGGTCTGGCGCCCGATCAGGCGCCGTCCTTCGCGCCAGTAAGGCATGGCAGCCAGCCAGGGGGTTGGGCTGTCTGCTGCAGGCGGAAACGCTTCACCCAGCTGCAGCCATCCGCCGCTGGCCTGCCGCAGCGCCTCGGCAAAGCGCAGGCTGTGGGCCTGCATCTCGGCGTAGAGATCGGCCTCCTGACCGGGATCACCGCTGAAGGCCCGCTCCAGGCCACGGTGCCAGTCGTTGCCGTGCAGCGGCCAGTTCAGCATCACCAGGCCGCCGGGCAGGCGGCCGTAGGTGAGGGTGCGCTCCAGCCCGAAGGCTTCGCAGGCCTGCTCGAAGGGCTCTGGCAGTCGCGGTCTGCCAGCCGGATCGAGGCCTCTCGCCGGATCGGCCGGCAGCCGATCGCTGTGAAGC
>JBDKGF010000242.1:0-4893 GCA_039798305.1 Cyanobacteriota bacterium | reverse complement strand
CTCAATCAGCTGCGCCAGCCCCTGGAGCAGGGAGAACTGTGGCTGAGCCGAGCCCGGCAGCGGCTGCGCTTTCCCTGCACGGTGAACCTGGTGGCCGCCACCAATCCCTGCGCCTGCGGCTGGGCGGGGGATCCAGAACGCACCTGCAGCTGCGGCACCGCGCAACAGCAGCGCTACTGGGGCCGTCTCTCAGGTCCGCTGCTCGATCGCATCGACCTGCAGGTGGTGATGCGGCGTCTGGAAGGGAGCACCCTCGGAGCTGGCTTCCGAGGCACCAGCAGCGGCGAAGCCAGTGCCGTGGTGCGCGGCAGGGTGGAGGCGGCGCGCAAACGCATGCTCAGGCGCAACCCTGAAGGGGTAAGCAACAGCGCACTGAGTGCGCGGGACCTACGCCAGTGCGGTGCCATCGGTGCTGAAGCCCTCGACCTGTGGCAGGCGGCGATCGATCAACGGGGCCTGAGCGCGCGGGCCGCTGAGCGGGTACTGAGAGTGGGGCGAACCATTGCCGATCTGGGCGACCACCCAACCGTGGAGGCCTCGGCCATTGCCGAGGCCCTCAGTTACCGCAGCTTTGATCAGATCAGTGCCGCAGGGGCTGATCGCGGTAGGGCTGCACACCCACCAGCGGGGGCTGGTGCTGACGCTCCTCCAGGGGATTACCGAAGGCATTGCCAACACTCGAACCGAACCAGCGGTTGAGAACCTGCATCAGCTGCTTCATGGGACACCTCAGCGGGGAGTGATCCCATCATCAACAGGTCACAAAAAAGCGGAAACCGGTAAAAACACCGGTTTCCGCCAAGGGCCCCGTGGGGGTGTCTGTCGCAGCTGATCAGCGGCGGCGACGACGCTGCTGAGCCTTGCGCTTGTACTTCTCGGTGGGGGTTTCGTGGTGACGCAGGCGCTTGAGGTCGGCGAAGATCCCGGCTTTGGACACTTGGCGCTTGAAGCGGCGCAGCGCCGACTCAATGCCCTCGTTTTCGCCGACGGTGACCTGGGTCATAAACCGATCAAGAATCTGTGCAGTTTGACGATGGTAGCAAGTGCCTTGTCAGCCCCTCAGCTGCCGGCAGCCGGAACCGGCGGCACCGCTGCAGGGGCAGCCGGGCTGGTGGCTGCTGCGGCCGCCTGAGGCCAGTCAGCGCGATACACGTAGACGTGACCGAGGGTGCGACCACCAAACTGACGGCGCATCAGCTTCCAGCCCGGCTCGGGTACCAGCAGCAGAAATCCATTGGCAGTGCCACCGCTGCGGGCCACCACCAGCTCGGGGCCGGCACCAGGCTTGGTGGGCAGGGCCATCAGCAGGGTATCGCCCGATTCCTTCACCACACTGAGGCGATACACGGTGCCCAGATCGCTGTCACCGATCCGCAGCGAATAGCCGTTGCCGTCGATGAAACGGTTACAGATCCCGGTGAAGTCAAAGGTGGACAGCAGGGGATCCACCACAGCCGGGTTGCTGCCCTGCACGGCGTAGCAAGGCCTGGCCTGCGAGCGCTGCTCGTAGATGTTGAGCTGGGCGCGGCTGCCATCACCGATCGGCGCCGACACGATCACGAACTTGCTCTGATCCACCTCCACCGCTTCGAACAGCGCCTTGGCCGCAGCGGGCTCAGGCGCGAGCAGTGCCAGGGCACCGGCCAGAGGCAGCAGTGCAGCGAGGGTGCGAACCGAATGAATCACAGACGCAGGCATGCAGCCAGGCGATCGTAGAAGTGCCGGGCGGCGATGCCAGCCCCCTCAGGCCGGCTTATTGATCCGGATCGCCACCAGCAGGCTCAGCACCGTGCCGGGCAGAGCCAGGCCCAGGATCAGGCGGGTAGTGGAGACCCCAAGGTCGGGATCGCCATAGGCGAGCTCAAACACCGAGCCGGTTGCCGCGATTCCGAGCAGACAGGCCAGGGCCAGGAACACTCCGGCCAGAGGTTTCATCGGCATGACTGGAGGACCTCAGGCGATCGCGTGCACATCGGCTGGATTGAAGCCCTTCTCACCGAGCCCCTCGCGCAGCTTGTCGTGATCGGTGACGCGATCGACAAACAGCACACCATTGAGATGGTCCATCTCGTGCTGAATGCAACGCGCCATCAGGCCATCCGCCTTCATCCGCTTGGGCCGGCCCATCTCATCGCGATAGGTCACATCCACCACGCTGGGGCGCACCACATCGAGATACACACCGGGGATGCTGAGACAGCCCTCCTCATAGGTGCAGAGGCTGCCGCCCACAGCGGTGATTTCCGGATTGATCAGGATCAGCGGCGGGCTCTTGGGATCCTCGATCTCCAGATCGATCACCAACAGCTGCAGCGGCTCACCGATCTGCGGGGCCGCCAGACCGATGCCGCGAGCCGCATACATGCTCACCAACATGTCGCGGGCCAGCGAGCGAATGCTGTCGTCGACCTTGCCGATGCGCCTGGCCGGGGTGCGCAGCACCTGATCGCCCAGGGTGTGGATGTCGTAGGGAGGAGACTCCACCGGCTCCTTCGACACCTGCAGCCGGCCTGCATTTTCGGCGGTGCGCGCCAATCTGGCGAAGCTGCTGGCCAAAGCTGGTCCTCGCTGGCGGTTTCGTTCAGGCGATTCTAGGAGCCATCGCTGAATGGCTTCGGTGCACACCAGCTCTACCCCCCTGTCCGCTGAGCTGGTCCTGGGGAAGACCCCCAGCCTCAAGGAACCCAGGCTGCTCGGGGGCGTTCTCTACTGGTTGGAGCAGCGCCCCCAGGAGCAGGGCCGCACCACCTTGATGGCGCGCCGCAGCCCCGATCAGGACCCGCAGGAGTTGACGCCGGGGTCATGGAACCTGCGCTGCCGGGTGCATGAGTACGGCGGTGGCGCCTGCGCAATCGGCCGCCTGAGCAGCGGCAAACCCGTGGCGGTGTTCGTGCATGACGCCGCTCGCTGCCTCTGGCGGCTCTCCCTCAGCGGCGACCCGCAGCCGCAGCGGCTCACCGCACCCGGGAGCGACGGCCGCTTTCCCGGGGCGCTCGGTGGTGGGCTGATCGATGCGGCCGGCAACCGCTGGATCGGTGTGCTGGAGACGGGCGGGCGCGATCAGCTGGTGGAGGTGTCTCTGCTGGGCGGCGACCCCCAGCCCCTGCACAGCCCGGTGGATTTCTGCGGCTACCCGGCCCTCAGCCCGAGCGGGCGGCAGCTGGCCTGGGTGGAATGGCAGCAGCCCTGCATGCCCTGGGAGCGCAGCCAGCTGTGGCTGGCGGAGATCCAGGCCGATGGCAGCCTCAGTTCAGGGCGGGCGGTGGCCGGCTCCAGCCCGGCAGACGATCAGGGCTGCTCGGTGTTTCAGCCCATCTGGGCCGGCACGGATCTGGTGGTGAGCAACGACCGCAGCGGCTTCTGGAACCTGGAGCGCTGGGCGGGGGCCGATGGAGCCGACACCCAAGGAACCACCGCTGCGATCCCCCAGTGGCAGCCACTGCTGCCGGTGCAGGCGGACTTTGGCATGCCCCAATGGGTGTTTGGCATGAGCACCCATGCCTGGGATGGGGAGCAGCTGCTGGCGCTCTGCTGCCGCGAAGGCTCCTGGGAGCTGGGAGCACTCGCCCTGCCCGCCGACCCAGATGGTTCCGCGGCCTGGCAAACGCTCGCAACGCCGTTCACCGATCTGGCGGATCTCTGCGCTGAAGCCGGAAGGCTCGCCTGCGTGGCCAGCAGCGCCACGGATCCCTCCGGCCTGCTGGAGCTTGAGCTCAGCACGGGCCAATGGCGTCATCAGCCCGCCGCACCCTGCCCCGTGCCGAGCGAAGCGATCAGCCGGGCCGAGGCGCTCTGGTTCAGCGGCCACGGCGGCCAGCGCACCCACGCCTGGTACTACCCGCCCGCCGGTGGAGGCCAGCCCGAAGCACCCCTGCTGGTGAAGGGCCACAGCGGCCCCACCAGCATGGCCCGCACCGGCCTGAGCCTGGGCATTCAGTTCTGGACGTCGCGCGGCTGGGGCGTCGTGGATGTGAATTACGGCGGCTCCACCGGTTTCGGCCGCGCTTACCGCGAACGTCTCGATGGCCAGTGGGGCGTGGTGGATGTGGCCGACTGTGCGGCCGCCGCCGAGACCCTGGTGGCCAGGGGCCTCGCCAGCGCTGAACGCATTGCCATCGAAGGGGGCAGCGCCGGCGGGTTCACCACCCTCGCCGCCCTCTGCTTCACCTCCACCTTCCGGGCCGGCGCCAGTCGCTACGGCGTTGGCGATCTGAGCGCCCTTGCCGCCGATACCCACCGATTTGAGGCCCGCTATCTCGACAGCCTCGTGGGGCCCTGGCCCGTAGCGAAGGCCACCTACGAAGCACGATCACCGCTGCAGCATGCAGAACGCATCCGCTGTCCGGTGATCTTTTTCCAGGGCCTCGACGATCTGGTGGTGCCACCGGAGCAGACCGAGCGGATGGCAGCGGCCCTGAAGGCCAACGGCATCCCGGTGGAGGTGCACCTCTTCCCGGATGAAGGCCATGGCTTCCGCAAGGGCGCCACCCAGATCCAGGTGCTGGAGGCCACCGAAGCCTTCTTCCGCCAGCACTTCCAGCTGTGAAGGGGCGGCGATGAGCGAACTGCTGCCCACCCTCTGGAGCCTCGATACGTTGGAGGGGGCGGCCTGGCTGGCGCTGGCCGGTGGCGTGCTCAGCCTGATCCTGGCCGCGGGGCGCCGCATCGGGCGGCGGCTGAATCTGCGTCTCTGGGGGGTACCGGAGGCGCTGGTGGCTGGGTTAATCGGCCTGCTGGTCGCCCCGGCCGGGCCGCTACCCCTGCTGCCGCAGCACCTGATGGAGCTCTGGGGCGGCCTGCCACTGGTGTTGCTCACCCTGGTGTTCGGTTCGCTGATGCTGGGCAAACCCCTGCCGAAGCTTGAAGGCCTGTGGCGGCCGGTGAGCGGTCAGG
>JBDKGF010000241.1:0-3725 GCA_039798305.1 Cyanobacteriota bacterium | reverse complement strand
TCACCAAACCACCCACCAGCTGGTAAGCCTCGCGGAACGGCACCCCCTTGGCCACCAGGTAATCGGCCACATCGGTGGCATTGGAGAAATCAGAGGCCACAGCCGCCTCGAGACGCTCGGGCCTGAACTGCAACCCCTCCTCAAACAGGATCGCCATCGCCTCCAGGCAGGCCAGGGTGGTGGCCACGGCGTCGAAGAGGGCTTCCTTGTCCTCCTGGAAGTCCTTGTTGTAGGCGAGGGGCAGACCCTTGATCATCACCAGTAACCCCTGCAGGTGACCGAACACCCGGCCGCACTTGCCGCGCACCAACTCAGGCACATCGGGGTTCTTTTTCTGCGGCATCAGGCTGCTGCCGGTGGCGCAGCGGTCGGTGAGTTTCACGAAGCCGAACTCCTCGCTGGCCCAGAGGATCACCTCCTCACTCAGCCGGCTCAGGTGCACCATCACCAAGCTGGCGGCGGCGCTGAACTCCACCGCAAAGTCCCGATCGCTCACCGCATCGAGGCTGTTGGCATACACGTCGTCAAAGCCGAGGGCCGCGGCGGTATGGCGGCGATCGATCGGCACGGGCGTCCCCGCCAGGGCCGCGGCCCCCAGCGGACAGATGTTCACGCGTTTGCGTAGATCCCGCAGCCGAGCCCGGTCGCGCTCGGCCATCTCCACGTAGGCCAGCAAATGGTGGGCCAGGCAGATCGGCTGAGCCCGCTGCAGGTGCGTGTAGCCCGGGATCATCACCTCGGCGTGGGCTTCGGCCTGATCCAGCAGCGCCCGCTCAAAGCGCACCAGCGCCTCATCAATGGCATCGATCTGGCCCCGCAGCCACAGGCGCAGATCCGTGCCCACCTGGTCGTTGCGGGAGCGGCCGGTGTGCAGCTTTTTGCCCAGGGGGCCGAGGATCGCGATCAGACGGCGCTCCACCGCGAAGTGCACGTCTTCGTCTTCCAGGCCGGGGTTGAACTGGCCGGCAGCCGCTTCGCTGCGCACCTGCTCCAGACCCACCACCAGCTGCTCGGCTTCCTCGCTGGTGATCACGCCGGTGCTGGCGAGCATGCGGGCGTGGGCGATCGAGCCGTCGAGGTCCTGCTGGAGCAGGGTGATGTCAAAGCCGATCGAGGCGTTGAAGCGCTCAATCGCCGGGTGCAGGCCCTCCTCGAAACGCTGGCTCCAGGTGGAGGAAGACGACTCAACGGCCATCGGGGCCCGGCTCGATCAGTTGAGAGTCAGCTTGGCAGGCAGGCGATTTCGGAACTCAGTGGGGCAGCGAAGGGAGCATCACCTCCTCGCGCACCTTGAGCACCACCATCGAGGCATCGTCATCGAGCTGGCGGTCAGGCCCCACGAAGCGATCGAGGCGGGCGAACAGCTGATCGAGAATGCCCTGGGCACCCACACCGGAGCGGCAGGCCGCCTGGAAGGCGGCGATCAAACGCTCTTCGTCGAAGCGCTCACCATTGAGACCACTGGCTTCGGTGACGCCGTCGGTGTAACAGAGCAGCACGTCGCCCGGATCGAGCACGATCTGTTCGCAGCCGTACTGCGCTTCCGGCTGCAAGCCGATCAGCAGGCCAGGGGCGTCCAGGCGATCCACGGCATGGCGCATCCGCCGCCAGATCAGCGGCGGGTTGTGGGCCGCATTGGCGTAGCGCAGCAGGCGGGTGCGGGGGTCGTAATCGGAATAGAACAGCGTCACGAACCGGTGCGACTGGGCCAGGTCCTCCTGGGCCAGCTGGTTGAGGTCGTGCAGAATCCGATCGGGGGGATGACCGCTGAGCACCTCGGCGCGCAACATGCCGCGCAGCAGGGTCATCAACAGGCCAGCGGGCACGCCTTTGCCCATCACCTCGCCCACCACCAGGGCCCAACGCCCCTGCTCGCGGCGCCGACCCAGCAGCTGGGGACGGGTGGGGATGAAGTCGTAGTAGTCGCCGCCCACCTGAAAGGCCGGCCGGCAGCAGGCCGCCAGCTCCAACCCCTCGATCACGGGACAGTGATCCGGCAGGAGCTGAGCCTGGATCTCGGCGCCGGTGGAGAGCTGCCGATCGACACGTTCATGGCGGCGGGCCTCCTGCAGCAGCTGCTCGTTCTCGATCGCCACCCCCGTGAGATCAGCCACCAGCTGGGCATAACGGCGGTAGCTCTCGCTCCAGCTCAGACCACTGCGGGGGCCGTACAGGTAGAGGCGGCCGCGGCTGCGGCCACGGGCCACCACGGAGGTGGCAAACAGGGGGCGATCGGTGAGCTGGCGACGCACCAGACGATCCAGCAGCAGCGCCACCGCTTCATCACCGGAGGCCTGGAGCAGCTCCTCGTCGGAAAGGCTGGCCAGAGCCCGCAGCAGCTCCGGCGGCCCGCCGTGCAGCTGCTCGCGCCAGAGACGGCCATCAGGGTGAAAGGTGATCAGCACCGCCCCTTCGGCCTCCACCAGCCGAGCGGCCACCAGGGGCACCAGCTCCAGAAAGCGGCCGAGGTTGGTGAAGCTGCGCAGGGCAAAGCCGAGCGAGGACAGCAGTTCCTGGTTACGGCGCTGCTCGCGGCTGAGGCTGTCGAGCAGCTGGCGCACGGAGGCCAGGGGCGATGCGGGCCGCGGCGGCGCAGCGCGGTCTGGATGGCTCTGGAGCGGTGGATCAGACCGCCGTGGGGGCGGCTTGCTGCTCACCGAGCGGCCGCGAAGTGCCCGCAAGATAGCCGCGTTTACGGCAGAAGCTGGAGGCGCTGTGACCTACTTCGCCAGCAACGCTTCCACGAATTCGAAGCTGTTGAACGGGCGCAGATCGCGGATCCCCTCACCGGCACCGATGAAGCGAATCGGCAGACCCGCTTCGGAAGCGACAGCCAGGGCGACGCCGCCGCGGGAGCTGCCATCGAGTTTGGTGATCACCACACCGGTGAGACCGGCGGCCTGAGCGAAGGCCATCGCCTGCTTGAGGCCGTTCTGACCCTGGCTGGCATCGAGCACCAGGAGCGACTGCACCACGGCATCCGGCGCCAGCTTGTCGACGATGCGGCGCACCTTGCTGAGCTCCTCCATCAGGTTGTGCTTGGTCTGCAGGCGACCGGCCGTGTCCACCAGCACCAGATCGGTGCCCTTGGCCTGGGCTGCACCGATGGCGTCAAAGACCACGGCCGCGGGGTCGGCATTGGCCGAGGGGTTGGACACCACGGTGACGCCGCTGCGCTCACCCCAGACGGCCACCTGCTGCACGGCCGCGGCGCGGAAGGTGTCAGCGGCGGCGATCAGGCAGCTGTAGCCGCTGCGCACGGCGAGATTGGCCAGCTTGCCGAGGGTGGTGGTCTTGCCGACTCCGTTCACGCCCACCATCAGCCACACATTGAGGCGACCACGCTCGGGCGCCAGCAGCGGAGCGCCACTGGCCTGAATCGGTGCATCGAGCAGGGCCTTGAGCTGCTCCTTCAGGAAGCGAATGCCCTCGGCCGGCTCCACCACCTCTTCGTTGAGCCGCTTACGCAGGGCTTCAAGCACCTGATCCGTGGCCTGTACGCCCACGTCAGCGCGCAGCAACAGGCTTTCCAGGTCGTCGAGCACCTCCGGGGTGAGGGGATCGTCGCCGAGGCTGTCGAGCAACTGGGTGACGAAGCCGCGGCGGGTCTTCTCCATGCCGCGCCGCAGGCGGCCAAGCCAGTCGATCTCTTCGAGCGAAATGTCGTTGAGCTGACGTCCCTGGGCGGCGAGCACTTCAGCCGACCAGGTGAAATCGTCGTCGAA
>JBDKGF010000240.1:0-3700 GCA_039798305.1 Cyanobacteriota bacterium | reverse complement strand
ACCACACCGCCTCCACCTGAGGCAGCGCTGCCGCTGCCAGCGCGTGGGTGCCGATGCCTCCACCGAAATCCAGCACCTGCCCACGGGCGAACTGCTGCTGCAGGCGCAGGGTATCGGCGATGTAATCCGCGCTGCTCAGGTGCCAGGCCGCCAGCTCCAGCAGGTGACCGGTGCCCACGGCGGTTTCGTAGAAGGCCTCCGCCTTGTGCGGATCAAACGCCCCGGGATGGGCCGCCGCCAGGGATTCGGTGGCCAGGGGCAGACGCCGCTCCAGCTCCTCCGGCTCCAGGGCCAGATGGTCCGCCAGCTGGCGGCGCAGATCAAAGCCTCCCTCGAGAAAGTGATCGAGGGAGAGGGTGGCGGTAGGGCTCATGGCTGCTCACCGTAGTGGTGAGCCCAGAAGCGGGCCCAGCGCAGAATCCAATTCAGTGCCCTCCCCTGGCACCACCAGCCAGCGCCGCAGCCAGGCTGTGAGCCAATAGAAGGGCAGGGTGTCGGCCAGGGCCGCGATCAGCTTGAACAGATAGCCGCTGGCAATGAAGCTCGCCAACTGCGGCAGCACCGGCAGCTCGGGCTTCACCGGCAACACATGAGCGGCGTAATGGCTGATCAGCACCACTGCACTGGTGTCCACCAGCTGACTCACCAGGGTGGAGCCGTTGTTGCGCAGCCACAGGGCCCGACCACCGCTGACGCGCTTCCAGAAATGGAACAGCCGCACATCGGTGAACTGAGCCGCCATGTAGGCCACCATCGAGGCACCCACGGCACCGAAAGCCAGATCCTGCACAGCAAAGAAGGTGGCCTCCGGCGCGCCGGGAAAACCCGGCAACAGGCCACCGAGCCAGAGGATCAGCACAATCCAGCCATTCAGCAGCAAACCCACCCACACCAGCTGGCTGGCGCGCTCCTCGCCCCAGATTTCACTGATCAGGTCGGTGCAGAGGAACGTCACCGGATAGGGCAGAGCACCCACCGCCACCACCACGGGCCAGGAGCCGATACGACCCAGCTGCAGAAACCGGGTGAGGCCAAGGATGTTGAGCATCCCCATGGTGCCGAGGAACAGCCCCGCCAGCACCAGAAACGCCAGCTCCCGCCGCCGCTGCAGCACGTCCGCCGGCACGGCTTCCGCCGACCCGGCCGTGACGGTGATCTCTTCCCCCATCAGAGCGCTCGCTCAGGGCCCTAAGCCTGGCGGCATCCCGGCCTTCTGCAATGGGAGCATCAAGGCAGCGCACACCCCCTCCCTTGACCTGCGGCTTCCTGGTGCTCGACAAGCCCGCCGGCCTGAGCTCCCACGGCTGCGTGGCGCGCGTGCGGCGCGCCTATGGCCTGAAGCGGGTGGGCCATGGCGGCACCCTGGATCCAGCGGTCACCGGGGTGCTGCCGATCGCCCTGGGCCCCGCCACACGGCTCCTGCCCTATCTCAGTGGCGACAAGACCTATCGGGGCGTGGTGCAGCTGGGGCTGCGCACCGACACCGATGACCTCGAAGGCGAGGTGCTGCAGCGACAACCACCACCGCAGCTGAGTCCCACCGACCTGGAAGCAGCCCTGGAACCCTTCCGCGGCCTGATCCAGCAGCGCCCGCCGGCGGTTTCTGCCGTGCATGTGAATGGCCAGCGGGCCTACAAGCTGGCCCGCGCAGGCGAGCGGGTAGAGCTGGAGGCCCGGCCCGTCAGCATCCAGCGGCTGGAGCTGTTGCACTGGGATCCCGATCTGGGGCGGCTGGAACTGGAGGTGGCCTGCTCGGCCGGCACCTACATCCGCTCTCTGGCCCGCGACCTCGGTGATGCCCTGGGCTGTGGCGGCTGCCTGGCCCGATTGCGGCGCACAGAGGCCCTTGGCTTCAGGCTGGAGCAGAGCGTGGCCTGGGAGCAGCTCGAGGCCCTCCCTCCACCGGCGCTGGTGGATCCCCTCGACGCGCTGAGCCACCTGCCGAAGCATCCGCTGACGGCGGAAGCGCTGGCGGGCTGGCGCTGCGGACGGCTGCAGGCCTGCGAACCCGCCTGGCTGATCGACACGCCGGTGGTGGTGGTGGGACCGGATGGCAACCTGGCGGGCATGGCCCGGGTGCAGGCCAGCGGCCAGCTGCAGCCGCGCCTGGTGCTCGATGCCGCCGGCTGAAGGCCGGTTCCTCTCTAGCTCTCGACGTTCCACTCCGCACAAGCATGGCCGGCCATAGCCGATGGGCCCAGATCAAACGCACCAAGGCGGTGGTGGATGCCAAACGCGGTGCGGTGTTCACCCGCCTGGGGCGCGAAATCATGGTGGCAGCCCGGGCTGGCGCCGATCCAGCCGGCAACTTCCAGCTGCGCACAGCCATCGAAAAGGCGAAGGCGGCCCGAGTGCCCAACGCCAACATTGAGCGGGCGATCGCCAAGGGCTCCGGCCAGGGCGGCGGCGGCGCGGATCAGTTCGAGGAGGTGCGCTACGAGGGCTACGGACCCGGCGGCGTGGCGGTGCTGATCGAGGCCCTCACCGACAACCGCAACCGCACGGCGGCGGAGCTGCGCCTGGCCTTCAGCAAGAACGGCGGCAACCTCGGCGAAACCGGCTGCGTGGGTTACCTGTTCGAACACCGCAGCGTGGTGCGCCTCGAGCAGAGCAACCTGCGAGAAGACGACCTGCTGGAGCGCCTGCTGGAGCTTGAGGAGGAGGGCGGTCCCGCCGTCATCGGTTACGAGCTCGACCCTGAGGGGGCCGAGGTACTGGGAGCCTTCGAGCAGCTCGAAGCCCTGCAGGACAGCCTGCGCAGCCTGGGGTTACCGGTGAGCAGCTGGGAGCACCGCTGGATCGCCAGCACCCCCTGTCGCCTCGATGAGCCGAGCGCCCTGGCCGGTTGCCTGAAGCTGCTGGATGCCCTCGAGGACCTCGACGACGTGCGCAGCGTGACCAGCAACCTGGAGGCGGATGAGGCGCTGATGGAAGCGGCTCTCAGCTGAACACCAGCCCAGCTGCCGCGGCCTGATCCACCACCACCTCCAGCTGGGGGTGGTGCTGCAGCCAGCTGGCGGGCACCTCCGGCGATGGAGGCTCCTGCAGGGCGCGGCGCAGGATCTGAGCCTTGGCCGCACCCGTCACCACCAGCAACACGCGCCGGGCGGCCAGGATCTCGGCCGTGCCCAGGGTGATCGCACACTCCGGTACAGCCGTGGGATCCCCCCCGAAAGCGGCGGCATTCTGCTCGCGGGTTGCATGGCTCAGCACCAGGCAGCGGGAGGGTTCAGAGGCGGAGCAGGGGGGCTCGTTAAAGCCCACATGTCCGTTGCTGCCCAGACCGAGCAGCTGAAGATCAAGGCCACCAGCGGCCATGACCGCGGCGCCGTAGCGGCGGGCCTCAGCAGCTGGATCGGCGGCGCGACCATCGGGGATCTGCAGGCAACCGCCGGGCAGCTGCAACGGCCCGGCGAGCTGCCGTTGCATGAAGGCGGCAAATGACTGGGGATGGTCCTGCGCAAGGCCCACATACTCATCGAGGTTGAAGCTGCGCCAGCGGCGCAACACCAACGCGGATTGCGCTGGCGGCAGCGCCTTCAGCCGCTGCCGCAGAGCGGCATACACCGGTTCCATCGTGCGGCCGGTGGCCAGCCCCAGCACGGCGTCCTGCTCCAGAGCCTGGAGCAAATGCCCGGCCACATGAGCAGCCACGGCATCCACATCCCTCCCCACCGTCACTGGGCCGTGCCAACTCCGG
>JBDKGF010000239.1:0-3515 GCA_039798305.1 Cyanobacteriota bacterium | reverse complement strand
CCCCCGATCGAGGCCTTCCAGGCGCTGGCTTCTGGCGCTTCGTCACGAACTTCAGCCTCGACTTCTTGGCTGCGCTGTTCATCCCGCTGGAACACCAGCACCGAGAGAGGCGGCAGGCAGAGGTCGAGGGAGTGCTCGTAGCCGTGAATGCCCCACGCATCGGTGAACTTGCCGCCGAGGTTGCCCAGGTTGCTGCCGCCGTAGCGTTCGGAGTCGGTGTTGAACACCTCGCTGTAGTAGCCGCTCATCGGTACGCCCACGCGGTAGTGGGAGTGGCTCTGGGGGGTGAAGTTGGCCACCACCACCAGCCAGCGGCCGGTGGTGCTCTCGCGGCGCATGAAGCTGATCACCGAGTGGCGGTTGTCATTGCAATCGATCCACTGGAAGCCGAAGTCGCTGAAGTCGTCGCCCCAGAGCGCCCGCTCAGATTTGTAGAAGACGTTGAGATCATCCACGAGGCGCTGCAGCCCCTGGTGGGGTTCGTACTGGAGCAGCTCCCACTCCAGATCGCCCCACACGTTCCATTCGCCGCGCTGGCCGAATTCCATCCCCATGAAGATGGTCTTCTTGCCGGGGTGGGTCCACATGTAGGCCAGCAGGGCCCGCACGTTGGCGAATTTCTGCCAGTCGTCGCCCGGCATCTTGTGCAGCAGGTGGCTCTTGCCGTGCACCACCTCGTCGTGGCTGAGGGCGAGCATGAAGTTCTCGGTGTAGGCGTACCAGATCGAGAAGGTGACGTTGTTCTGGTGGAACTGGCGGAACCAGGGATCCAGCTCGAAGTAATCGAGCATGTCGTGCATCCAGCCCATGTTCCACTTGAGGTTGAACCCCAGGCCGCCCATGTCGGTCGGCTTGGTCACCATCGGCCAGGTGGTGGATTCCTCGGCGATCGAGAGCGCACCGGGGAAGTGCTGGAACAGCACATGGTTGGCCTGCTGCAGGAAGAGCACGGCCTCGGTGTTCTCGCGGCCGCCGTGCTCGTTGGGGATCCACTCGCCATCGGGGCGGAGGTAATCGCGATAGAGCATCGAGGCCACCGCATCGACGCGGATGCCATCGATGTGGAATTGCTCGAACCAATACACCAGGTTCGCCACCAGGAAGTTGCGGACCTCGTTGCGGCTGTAGTTGAAGATCAGCGTGCCCCACTCCTTGTGCTCGCCGATGCGCGGATCGGCGTGTTCGTAGAGATGGGCGCCATCGAAGAAGGCCAGGCCATGGGCATCCTTCGGGAAGTGGCCCGGCACCCAGTCGAGGATCACACCGATGCCTTCGGCATGGCAGCGATCTACGAAAGCGCGGAACTCATCCGGTGTGCCGAAGCGGCTGGTGGGCGCGTACCAACCGGTGACCTGATAACCCCAGGAGCCATCAAAGGGATGCTCCGACAGAGGCATCAGTTCGATATGGGTGAAACCCCGTGCCTTGACGTAGGGGATCACCCGATCGGCGAGCTCGGGGTAGGTGAGCAGGCGGGCACCGGGCTTGAGGTCGGCCGCCGGCACCGGCGGACGGGGTGTGCCATCTGGTTCGATGTAGGGCTGATCGGCGCTGGCGTGCATCCAGCTGCCCAGATGCATCTCGTACACCGCGATCGGCTGATCGAGGGGATTGCTGCTGTCGCGCTCCTGCATCCAGGCGCCGTCACCCCACGGGAAGCTGCTCAGGGGTTCAACGATGGATCCGTTGTTGGGGCGGACTTCGTGGCGGAAGCCGTAGGGATCGGCCTTCTGATAGCAGTGGCCGTCCTGGGTGCGGACCTCGTATTTGTAGATCTCACCGGCCTTGATCCCGGGGATGAACAATTCCCAGCAGCCGCCCAGGCGCGCCTGCATGGGGTGATGGCGCCCATCCCAGCCATTGAAATTGCCCAGCACCGAAACGCTGCGGGCGTTGGGTGCCCATAGGCAGAACATCACACCGGCCACGCCGTTGCGGGTCACCACATGGGCGCCCATGCGCTCCCAGATGTGGTGGTGGTTGCCTTCGGCGAACAGATGGCGATCCATCTCGCCCATCCATTCCTGCCGGAAGGCCCAGGGATCGTGGGCCACATGCTCGATGCCGCCGCGCAGCACGTGCACCTGGTAGCCGCTGCCGGGGTCGCTGGACAGTTCCGCTTCGAAGATCCAGGGGTGATGAGGGGTGGCCATCGGCAGAGCCACCCCACCCGTCATCAACTCAACCCGTTCGGCCTCGGGCATCCACACCCGCACCACCCAGTTGCCGTTGTCGAGGGGCTGGGGGCCCAGCACAGCGAAGGGATGGTCGTGCCGGCATTCGGCCAAGCGCTGGGCATCGTCCACCATCCAGTCGAGCTGAGCCAGCACAGGCTTGAGTGCAAGAGCGTGGCTGGGAGCTTAAGGCCGTTTTCCCTTCCCCGATCAGCTTGGTCCAGCGGGGTTCTCAGGGAAGTCCACACCGGTGATCTGGTTCTCGCTGTTGAGGATCACGTAGAGGTTGTCGGCGAGGCGGTTGAACTGCACATTCACCAGCACAAGGTGCGTGTCGGGGGTGGTTTCCGCCTCCACGGCGCGGCCCACCTTCACGAAGCTCCCGGTTTCACGCTGGAGTTCCAGCCATTTGCTCTGCAGCACCGCCGGGGTGAGCTCTTGCTGCATGCCCGGGCTGAGGAAGCTCTGGGCGGTGATGAAATTGCCTGTGCTGATCGCCTTCACGAATTGCAGAGCCACCTGGCTGCTGGCTTCGTCGGCGCGATCGATGTAATAGCGCTCGATCTTGCCGCTGCTGTTGAGCACCATGAACACCACGCGCTTACCGGCCTTGGTGGTCAGCTCCGCTTCCACGGTGCTGCCGGTCATGCCGCTGCGCACGCTGAGCAGCTCGTAGCTGAGCACCTTGGGCTGGGTGCGCAGCGTGGCCGCGATCATCGACGGGCTGGTGACCGCCTGCAGCTGCGGGGAGAACTGGGCAAAGCGCGCCTTGGCGTCACCGGCCTTCACTGCATCAAGGATGCGCACCGCCGCTGCGCGGGCCTGCTCCACAGACAGGGCGGTCCCGCTGTTGGATGCTGCAGCTCTGGCGGCAGCGCCCGCCTGGGCCGGGGCCAGGGGCGCCGTGGCGGCGGCACCGATCAGGCTGGCGGCCAGTAGAGCCGGCAGGGCAGAGCGCAGCGGGCGCAGCATCTCAGGAAGCAACAGTGGGCCTCAGTTTGCCCCAATCATTGGCTGGATGCTGAGGCTGGCCGCGCGCAGCTCCAGCTCGACACTGATCACCCGATGCCGCGGCCCGGCGGCACCACGGGGCCGTGTTCCATCGCCAGGATTCACGGCGATCTGGGGCCAGGCCGCCAGGCCCAGCGAGAGGCGCAGGCGTTCCCCCGGCTGAAGGGTGATCAGCAGGGGTTGCAGCTGCACCAGGCGTCTGGCCATCGTCTGGCAGCTGTGGCCAAGCCAGCGGGCTACGCCGGTGCTGCATTGGCGCACCTGGCCATCGCCCTGCACCACCGACAGGGCGGCGCACAGGTCGAAACCCGGCTGATCGGCCATCGCCTC
>JBDKGF010000238.1:0-3041 GCA_039798305.1 Cyanobacteriota bacterium | reverse complement strand
CACCCTGGCCATGTTCAGGACGTCGGCCCTGCAGGTACCGCCCCACCCGGGCGTTGTCGCTGGCGGCCAGCACAACCCCCGGGTTTTTCTGCAACTGGGGGGTGGGCTGGTCCGGGGTGGAGGCCGCCTGCTGCAGCTGGCGGCTTCCTCCCGGGACTTGCGCTCCGCGTTGTTGCTGAATCACCGGGGAGTGGTGCTGGCGGCCAGCGATAACGCTCTGGTGGGGCGCTCCGTGCAGGATCTCGGCTTAGAGGATGGTCTGGGTGATCTGCCGAGGCATCTGCGGGACTGTTTCCCGGCGCGCACGTCCGGCTTCTGTGCGGCGGATCGCGCCTCGAGCCTGCTGGATGGTCCGATTCCCTGGATCGGTGGTGACCACATGATCCGGGTGCTGCCCACGCCGCTGGCCCTTGAGGGCCTGCCGGCTTTCGGGCAACAGGGTCTGCTGGTGATCGAGCTCGACCTGCAGCCGCTGGTGGGTCAGGCTCTGCAGCTCACGGGTCTGGTGTTTCTGGCGGGTCTGGTGCCGCTGTTCTTCACGGCCGCTGCCCTGGTGCTGGTGGTGCGTCGTCAGTTGCTGCCCGAGTTGATCAACCTCGCCCAGACCGACAGCCTCTCCGGGGTGCTCAACCGTGGGGCGTTTCTGGAGGTGGCTGCGCAACGGCTGGAGTTGCGCGGCCCGGAGCAGCCGATGGTGGTGGCCCTGATCGATATCGATCACTTCAAAACCATCAACGACACCTACGGCCATGCCGCGGGCGATGAGGTGATCCGCCGCATGGCTGAGTTCCTCAATGGAGCGGTGCGCCGCGGCGATCTGGTGGGGCGCCTGGGCGGCGATGAATTCGCCTTGCTCGTGGCCGCGACGGCCCCGCAGGCCCACGATCTGCTGGAACGCCTGCGTCAGCGGGTGGCTGCCCATCGCTGGACCCTGGCCGATGGCAGTGAGCCGCAGCTCACCCTGTCGATCGGCATGGTGGAGCGCGGTAGCGAGGGGCGTCATCAACTCGGTGAGCTGCTCCAGGCAGCCGATGCAGCCTTGTATGTGGCCAAGGATCAGGGCCGCAATCAGGTGATGGATCTCGAGCGCCTCCGCCCCCGTGGCTGGTCGGTGCAGCCGGCCTGATCAGTGCGGTTTGTGGTTGTTGAAGCGCAGCTCCAGCACGTGCTGCACCACATAGACGAGCAGCGCCGTACTCCAACCAGCCATCAGCAGGCCATTCACCGCCAGGCCCACGCTCAGGAGATGCCAGCACTCCGGAAGCACAACATCGCCATAGCCGACCGTGGTGAAGGTCATGGCGCTGTAGTAGAAGCTGCCCTCGAGGCTGGTGAACAGATTCAGGGCTTTCAGCAGCAGGGCCCAGACGAAGATGTCGCCCAGCACGCCTAGGGCTGTGAGTCCCACGCCGGCGAGCATCGTCAACGATCGGCGCACGATGTCCTGTCCGCACCAGTGCAGCAGCCGCGGTGCGTGGTTGAACTCGGCGATCACCAGCGTGATTCCCATCTGCCAGAGGCAGGTGAGCATCAGCATCCCGGCGCTGATGGCCAGAAGGAGTCCTGTGCCCGGGGCGGTGCAACCGGCTGGTGCACCAGCTGCCGCTGCCCTGGCGGCCAGGGGCAGCCCGCAGCTCAGTGCGCCCAGCAGCAGCGGCAGCTGGCGGTGAAGCGATCGGGGGCGCAACATCAACCGGTTGGTGGGAGTTGGGGAGGGGGCAAGCCCAGCCAGCGGGCTTCCTCACGGGCCGCCGGCAGCAGGGCCTCCAGCTGAGCGCGCACCGGCTGGTCGGTTGTTGCTGCGCTCAGCTGATTGAAGCGGCGCAGGGCTGATTGCGGGAAGAGCAGGACACCCACGAGCAGTGCCAGGGCGCAGCCCATCAGGTAGTCGATCCAGCGGTTGGGGATGTACCAGGCCACCAGCGGGCCATAGCCGACGAAGGCCACACCACTGGAAATCAAGGCTGTGCGCAGGCTGCTGCGCTGGTTGAGTGCGGCCATGAGCATGGCGGTGCCCGCCATCACCAGCCCGATCGACACGTCGCTGATCCCAACGGTGTTGAACACCAGCAAAGGCATCAGCACCCCGAGGCTCACTCCGACCATGCGATCGCGCACCCGCGCCAGGGTGGCGCCGATGCTGTCGTTGAGCAACAACACCACACCGAAGTAGAGGTATTTGGGGGTGAGGGCTCCGAGGCCTTCGCCAATCGCCAGGGCAAGGCTCGCAAACACCAGCTTTCGCCAGAAGAACGGCGAGCGCAGGCCTGCGGCGATGCGTTGCCCCAGGGGTGGTTCGCTGGGGGGCTTTCCGCTGGCTGCAGCGGAGCTGTGCTGGCCCCCTTCCGAGCTGGGCTGTTCAGCGGGTGTGAACAGGAGCTGCACCAGCGTGCCGATCGCCAGGCCCAGGCCGATGGCGAGCATCTCGTCGCGCCAGCTCTCCCAGCTGGGTGTGCCCAGCAGGGGCAGCACACCCGCACAGGCCACCACACCGCTGAGCAGGCGCAGTTTGCCCGGAAGCGTGAGGGTGATCAGTTGCATCAGGGCCGCCACCAGGCCGAACACGAACACCTGGGGCACATTGGAGAGGGCCAGCCCCAGGCTGACGCCGATCGCCAGGCACACCCCCACCACCACCAGCAGGACCGGGTAGATCATTGACGGCCAGCGGCTGAAATCCGGCCTCACCACCAGCACGGCGATCAGCGAGCCGTAGGCCAGCGAACCACCGCTCAATCCCACGCCTTCACAGGCGGCATGGGTGAGTGCTGCGGCCAGGCCAATCACCAGGGCCGCGCGCAGATCGCGGGCCAGGGGGCTGGTGGTGCCCTCAGTCGCCATGGGGCGAGGGACGTTTGAGGGCCTGGGCCCAGCCCACCAGCAGCACGATCAACAGCAGCGCCAGCCAGAACCACAGCCGTGGCGGCTGGCTGGTGGCGGTGATCACCAGCAGGATCAACGTGAGCCAGGGAGCCGGCTGGCGCTGCTGTTGATCGTGCTGCTGGTGGGCTGGGCCCAGGCCCTCAAACGTCCCTCGCCCC
>JBDKGF010000237.1:0-2994 GCA_039798305.1 Cyanobacteriota bacterium | reverse complement strand
ACCACGTGCTCACCCACCACATCAACGATGTCAGCGCGTTCCTTAACGGCCTCGATCGTGCGGGGGTGGAGACGAGGGGCGGACAAGCTGCGCGCACGGGTGCGGCATCAGGATGGCAGGGCTGCCCTGTGGATGCTGTCCAGCGCCGTCAGTTTCAGCCTGATGGGGGTGTGCGTGAAGGCGGTGGGCGGCCGCATCCCGGTGGCGGAGGTGGTGCTGGCTCGTTCTGCGGTGAGCCTGCTGCTGAGCATCGCCATGCTGCGCCAGGCGGGCCTGGATCCCTGGGGGCAGCGGCGGGGCCTGCTGGTGCTGCGCGGGGTGATCGGCACGGGCGCTCTGCTGTGCGTATTCGCGGCCCTGGCACAACTGCCGCTGGCGCCGGCCACGGTGCTGCAGTACCTGCAACCCACGTTCACAGCACTGCTGGCCTGGCTGCTGTTGCGCGAGCGCGTGGGGCCGCGGGTGCTGCTGGCGGCGCTGCTGGGCTGGCTGGCGGTGGTGCTGCTCAGCAACCCCAGCGACCTGACGGGCTTGCTGGGACCGATCGCCGGCCGCTGGCTGGGGGGCACCGCAACGCACCTGCCGCTGACGGGGGTGCTGCTGGCGATCGCCGGCGCGCTGCTCTCAGCCTGCGCCTATGTGAGCGTGCGAGCGCTGGGGCGAACGGAGCACCCGCTGGTGATCGTGTTCTATTTCCCTCTGGTGGGACTGGTGCTCACCACTCCGCTGGTGCTGCTGCAGCCGTTGTGGCCAACGGCCTGGGAAGCCGTGGCACTCGTGGGGGTGGGCCTGTTCACCCAACTGGGCCAGCTGGGGGTGACCAACGGTTTACTAGGCATGCCGGCGGCGCGGGCCACGGCCCTGAGCTATGGCCAGGTGCCGCTAGCAGCCCTGTGGGGCTGGTGGTTTTTCGGCGAATCCCTCGACCCCGACACAGCCCTGGCGATGGCGCTGGTGCTGGCCGCCACGCTGCTGAGCCTCAGACGATCGGCAAAGGATCGATGATCCAGTCCTGCATGGCGCCATCGCTGCTACCGCTGGGGCGCGCCAGGCGCCAGCTCTGGCCGCGCTCGCCCCGCTGCAGATAGAGATCAAAGGCGCTGTCGACCCGGATCGGATCCCCCGCCAGCCGCCAGTCGAAGCGGCCGGTGAGGTGCAACCCCTTGCTGCCGCCGATCGCCATCTCCTGCTGCGATTCCACCCGCACCCGGCTCACCTGGGGCATGCCATCAGCCGGGCTGAGCTGCAGAGCCTCAGCGATCGAGCGCTGGGTGAGATCGATCTGCAGAGCCAGAGCCGAGAGCAGCACCTTCTGGGAGGGTTGAGCGGCGCCGCAGGCGCTCAGCGCGAAGCTGAGCACCACGCAGAGCAACAGCGCCACAACCCGGCGCAGCGGGGACGGGGTTGGCGGAGCGGGCAGCATGGGGAGCATCAACGGTGTTCCCATGATCGGCTGGCTGCAAGGGCAACTCGCCGATCGCTGGCAGCAGGCCAGCCGCTGCGGCTTGCTGCTGGTGTGCGGCGGGGTGGGCTACGAGGTGCAGATGCCCCGGCGCCAGTGGGATCGCCTGGGGGAAGCCGGAAGTGCCCTGAGCCTGCACATTCATCAGGTGATCCGCGAAGACGCCTGGACGCTCTACGGCTTCGCCAGCCGCGCCGAGCGGGATCTGTTCCGGGAATTGGTGGCGGTGAGCGGTGTCGGGCCGCAGATGGCGCTCGGGCTGTTGGGGCAGTTGAGCTGCGAAGAGCTGGTGCGGGCCATCGTGCAGGCCGATCTGCGGCTGCTGACGCAGGCACCGGGGGTTGGCAAGCGCACCGCAGAGCGCCTGGCGGTGGAGCTGCGCACCCGCCTGCAGGAGCGCTACGGCAGCGGAGGCGCTCCGGAGGACCTGGCCGATCTCAGCCTCACGGCCAGCGAGACAACCCAGCCGCTGGCCGATGCGGTGCGTGATGAGGTGAACCTCACCCTCACAGCCCTCGGCTACGAAGCACTGGAGATCAACCGAGCCCTGCGGGCGGTGGCCGCTCTGCAGAGCCCTGCAATCGAGACGGCCGATGACTGGCTGCGGGAGTGCCTGCGCTGGCTCTCCCGCAGCCAGGCGGCGTGAGGATGGGTGACCACGAGGCGGTAAGTTGGATGTTTGCACCGTCAGGGCCAGACGCCGCGCATGTCGCTCGACACCACCAAGAAGCAGGAACTGATCAACGCTCATCAGACCCACGGCACCGACACCGGTTCTGTTGAGGTTCAGGTGGCCATGCTGAGCGAGCGCATCAGCAAGTTGAGCGGACACCTGCAGAACAACATCCACGATTTCTCGTCGCGGCAGGGTCTGCTGAAGATGATCGGTCGCCGTAAGCGTCTGCTGAGCTACCTGCGCAGCAACAGCGAGCAGCGCTACGCCACCCTGATCCAGAAGCTCGGCATCCGCGGCTGACGATGGCAGGCAAGGGGAAGAACCGCTCCAGCGGCGGCGGTGGTCTGGGACCACAACCCCCTGCCAGCCTCAACAAGACCAGAGCCAAGGCCCAGCAGACCATCCCCGACTACGTGGCCAATCGCATGGCCCGGCGCGTGGCGATCGCCACCGGCATCCCCAGCATTCTCGGGATGTCCACGTTTGTGGCGAGCTATCTGCTGGTGAGCAAAGGCGTGCTGGATATTCCCCCCGGCGTCACTCTGGTGACGTCAGGGGGCTTCTTCTTGTTGGGTCTGGTGGGGCTGAGCTACGGGGTGCTCTCCGCCAGCTGGGAGCCGGGTGCCGGCAGCCTGCTGGGGTTGGAGCAGATCGGCCTGAACATCAGCCGGCTGCGCAGCTCGATCAAGCGGCCACCAGCGGCGAGCTGAGCCGGGCCCGGAAAGCCTGAGCGGTGAGGCTGCTGAGCGCAGCCTCACTGTCGCGCACGCAGAACTGATGGCCCAGGCGCACAAAGCGGGTCTGGCCGTGGTGGCGCACCATCGCCACCACCGGCACCCGCACGCCGGCCTCATCC
>JBDKGF010000236.1:0-9985 GCA_039798305.1 Cyanobacteriota bacterium | reverse complement strand
TCGCTCATCCGGTGCGGCCGTGGCCCCAACTCGAGCGATTCTTGCCTGCAGAAGCCTCGCCGTCATGCCGGGTGCTCCCGCCCCTCAAAGCCAGCGCGTGTTGCCGGTGGAGCCCTTGCAGGAGGGGGTGCTGCTGAAGCGCTACAAGCGCTTTCTGGCGGATGTGGAGCTGGAGAGCGGCGAGGTGGTCACCGCCCATTGCGCCAACACCGGCCCGATGAGCGGGGTGCTGCACCCGGGCGGCCGCGTGCGACTGCGCCACGCCCCCTCCCCGACCCGCAAGCTGGCCTGGACCTGGGAGCAGGCCCAGGTGCCCGGGGCGGATGGCGAGACGGTGTGGGTGGGCATCAACACAGCACTACCCAACCGCCTGGTGCGGGCCACGATCGAGGCCGGCTGCCTGGAGCCCTGGCTGGGCCCGATCGCCGGGATCCGCGCCGAGGTGGCCTACGGCGCCAACCGCCGCAGCCGCATCGATCTGCTGCTCACCCCAGCGGAAGGAGCCGTCGACCCGCGACCGATCTACGTGGAGGTGAAGAACACCACCTGGAGCGACGGTGATCTGGCCCTCTTCCCCGACACCGTGACCGAGCGGGGCCAGAAGCACCTCGAGGAACTGATGGGAGTGCTGCCGGAGGCCCGCGCCGTGCTGGTGCCCTGCCTGAGCCGCGCCGATGTAAACCGCTTCGCTCCCGGAGACAGTGCCGATCCGCGCTACGGCGAGCTGTTCCGCCAGGCGCTCGATGCCGGTGTGGAAGTGCTGCCCTGTCGCTACGGGTTCAGCGCCACCGGCGTGGACTGGCAGGGCCTTGCGGCGGTGCAGCGCAGTGCCGATCAACAGCGCTGAGGGTTAGACGATCGGCAACGCCTGTGGCGCAAACCGAGCCTGCAGCTGCTCCTGCAAGCGCAGCACAGCGGGTTCAGCCGCATGCTCAGCCAGCACCGCCAGCCGCTCCACATAGGGGTAAGGCTGCACCGTTTCCTCCACCTGCGATGGCAGATCCTGTGCCGCTCTCATCTCCGGGGTCAAAAAAGCCACGGTGAGGCTCTGGCCGGCGTAGCGCGACGGCTCCAGCCGCCGCAGACGCTCAGGGCACGACCCGGCCGGACCCGCCGCGAGCGCTTTGAACCAGTCGCTGGAACGCTGCCGACAGCTCTCCGGCAGGAACGGCAGCAGCCGCAGATTGAGCTGTCCGTTCTCCTGCTGCCACCAGAACCGATCCCGAAGATCAGTCGGATGATCATCCGAACGCGGAAACAGAATCAGTTGAATCGGGCGCCGGTAGAGGTCCAGTAACACCAGATCGTCCTGACAGGCGGGCAACTGAGTCGGCGTCACCAGGCAGGCATCCAGGATGTGTTCCCTCAGGAGGGTGACCGGGTCGTCACAAACCAGATCCGGCAACAAGGGGTTAGCGCACCATCCTTCTGGCAGGTCACGCAGGGCTTCCCGCCGTGTCCAGTACGGGACGTGCAGCCTCAGGGGGCGATGTCCGCGAAAGCGTGCCTGCTGGTGCACCTGCCGCTCGAGATCCAGGAGCTCCAGATCGCCGGCGGGACGGCGGCCGGACGGACCACGTTCAAGCTTCAGGCCGAACTGCCGGAGCACCGGCTGGGTCCGCCGGCAGATCGTGCTCTGATTGGAAAAGGCCAGCTGGGCAGCCTGCTCGGTGGTCTTGAGCCAGATGAGCAAATCAAGGGCAGCCAGCTGCTCCTGCGTCACCATTCGTGCCGAGGAACCCGCTACGCCCTCTGTAGGGCGAAAACAGACCAGCGCGCAACCCAACCGGCGCGGTAGAGCCCCATAGAGTTACAACCCCCTGAGCTCGCCGTCGTGGATACCCGCGCGTTCAAGCGATCCCTGCACCATTCGGATCGCTACAACCGCCGCGGCTTCGGCCTTGGCGAGGAGGTGGCCGGCAGCCTGGAGCAGGCCTACCAGAGCAACCTGATCGCCAGCCTGCGGGAGAACGGCTATCAGCTGCAGCACGGCCGCCTGAGCGTGAAGCTGGCCGAAGCCTTCGGTTTCTGCTGGGGCGTCGAACGCGCGGTGGCGATGGCCTACGAAACCCGCCGCCACTACCCCACCGAACGGATCTGGATCACCAACGAGATCATCCACAACCCCTCGGTGAACGATCACCTGCGGGAGATGAACGTGCTGTTCATCCCCGTGGATGGCGGCGTGAAGGACTTCTCCGATGTGGCCAGCGGCGATGTGGTGATCCTGCCCGCCTTCGGCGCCACGGTGCAGGAAATGCAGCTGCTCAACGAACGGGGCTGCCACATCGTGGACACCACCTGTCCATGGGTCTCCAAGGTGTGGAACACCGTGGAGAAGCACAAGAAGCACGCGATCACCTCGATCATTCACGGCAAGGTGAAGCACGAGGAAACGCTGGCCACCAGCTCGTTTGCCGGCACCTACCTGGTGGTGCTCGATCTCGCCGAAGCCCAGCTGGTGTGCGACTACATCCTGGGCAAGGGTGATCGCGACACCTTCATGGCCCGCTTTGCCAAGGCCTGCTCCCCCGGCTTCGATCCCGACCGCGACCTGATGCGGGTGGGCGTGGCCAACCAGACCACGATGCTCAAGAGCGAAACCGAGGAGATCGGCAGGCTGTTCGAGCGCACGATGCTGCAGCGCTTCGGCCCCACCGAACTGAACGACCACTTCGTGGCCTTCAACACCATCTGCGACGCCACGCAGGAACGGCAGGACGCGATGTTCGCCCTGGTGGATGAGCCACTCGATCTGATGGTGGTGATCGGCGGTTACAACTCCTCCAACACCACCCACCTGCAGGAGATCGCGGTGAGCCGCGGCATCCGCTCCTTCCACATCGACACCCCCGAGCGGATCGGGCCTGGCAACCGCATCGAGCACAAACCGCTGGATGGCGAACTGGAGGTGGTGGAGCCCTTCCTGCCCGAGGGCACGCTGCGGGTGGGCATCACCTCCGGTGCGTCCACACCGGATCGGGTGGTGGAGGATGTGATCAGTCGGCTGATCGATCTGGCCGACGCCTGATCGGGCTGGCCAACGCCCAACCGGGCTGTCACAGCGACTGCAATCCAGGCCGCAGCCGGGCTTTACATTGTTTCAACATTCACTGGTTCAGGCCTGGGGAGAACCGACCGCGTTGATCTCATCGGTGACCAACCCCCTGCCTGAGTTGAGCGAAGCGCTGCAGCCATCCCTGCGCCATAGCGGGGATGGTCGGGTGCGCTGCTACAGCAGCCAGTTCGCCGACCTGATGGAGATGCGGGCCCCGGCCCACACCGTGGGGGCCTACCTGGATCGCCACGAGGGCTGGTTCCGCCGTTGCGCCGCGCCGATGCAGGTGGACGCCCTGGGCCGCAATGGCTACATCCTCACCCTCGGCCGCTTCGGCAACTTCGGCTTTGAAGTGGAGCCCACAATCGGCCTGGAGCTGCTGCCGCAGAGCGCCGGCGTGTATCGGATCTGCACGGTGCCACCCGAACAGTTCCAACCCGGCCTGCGCGACCTCTACGAGGTGGAATTCAACGCTGCGCTGCGGCTGGAGGAGCAATCCGCCGATGCGCCGCGCACAGAGGTGCGCTGGGAACTGGATCTGAGTGTGTGGATCAAGCTCCCTTCCGTGATCGGGCTGCTGCCGGAATCCCTGGTGCAGAGCAGCGGCGATCGCCTGCTGCGCCAGATCGTGCGCCAGATCTCCCGCAGGCTCACCTGGAAGGTGCAGGAAGATTTCCACGCCACCCATCAACTGGATTGCCCGCCGCGGCGGCGGGCCCAGTTCTGAAGGGGCGACCGATCAGGCGGGTCGGTTTTCCCAGATCTTGTTCACGATCTGCATGCCGGTCACGGCCTGCCACAGGAAGAGCGTGACGACGCCCATATTCAGGCCCACGTGGATCTTGCGGGCGATCAGGTTGCCCTGCTGCATCAGGGGCGAAAGTGCGGCCGACGTGACAAGCATGCTGCTCATGGCAATGCCCACCAGCAGGTGAGGACCCACAAACAGCTTGCCGTTGTTGAGGTAGGTGACGGCCATACCACCGAAGGTGCCCAGCACCATCACCGCCAGCACAGCGCTGCCATAGAGGTAATGGCGCTTGGCGAACTGGCCCTTGATCAGGGTCTTGCGGGTTTCGGCGTCAGCAGTGCGGGTTTTCTTGGCCTTGATGCCCAGAAACATCGCGTAGCCGCTCAGGGCCAGCAGCGCCCACATCGCCAGGGGGTGCAGGAAGTTGAGGTTGAAGGCGAGGCTCTCGGGCATGGGAGCGAGCTGGGATCAGCGCAGTGGGGCGAAGCTAGAGCAGAGGCGTCAGCCTCAGTGCAGGAAGTGGCGGCGACCGGTGACCACCATCGCCAGGCCCAGCTCATCACAGGCCGCGATGGAGTCGGCATCGCGCACGCTCCCGCCTGGCTGAATCACCGCGGTGATGCCGTACTGCGCCGCCAAACGGACCGTGTCGTCGAAGGGGAAGAAGCCATCGCTGGCCAAGACAGCGCCCTTGGCCTTCGCAGCGGCGGTCTCCAGAGCGATGCGGGCTGAGCCCACGCGGTTCATCTGACCGGCACCAATGCCCAGGCTCTGTCCACCCTTGGCCACCGTGATGGCGTTGGAGCGCACGTGGCGCACCAGACGCCAGGCGAAGCGCAGATCCTCCAGCTCCTGGGCCGTGGGTTGCCGCTTGCTCATCACCTGCCAGGCGGTCTCATCCACGGGCTGATCATCAAGCTGCTGCACCAACACACCGCCGAGCACGCTGCGCAGCTGTTGGCGGCTGGCGCGCTCAACGGCCTCTGGTGCCAGCTCGAGCAGGCGCAGGTTGGCCTTGGCCGCCAGCAGCTCGCGCGCCGCCGGCTCAAACACCGGTGCCACCACACACTCGAGGAACAGGCTGGTGATGTGGCCGGCGGTGACTGCATCCACCGGGCCGTTGATCGCCACGATGCCGCCGAAGGCCGACACGCGATCGGCATCGAGAGCCCGCTCGAGGGCGTTGGCGCTGCTGCTGCCGGTGGCCACACCGCAGGGATTGGTGTGCTTCACCACCACCGCCGCGGGCTGGAAGGGATTGCCACCGGCGGGCTGGCCGCCGTAGCCGAACTCCCGGACCGTGGCGAGGGCGGCTTCCAGATCGAGAATGTTGTTGTAGCTGAGCTCCTTGCCCTGCAGCTGCTCACCCGCGCCGAGACCGGCACCGGGCTGGGCATACCAAGTGGCGCTCTGGTGCGGGTTCTCGCCGTAGCGCAGGCTCTGGCGCGCAGGCAGATTCAGCGTGAGCTGCTCGGCCGTGGCCTCCTCCTGGCTGAGCTGACTGGCCAGCCAGACGCTGATGGCGGTGTCGTATTCAGCGGTGTGGCTGTAGGCCTCCAACGCCAGCTGCCGGCGCAGGGCCGAGCTCAGCGCGCCGGCGGCCAGCGCCTCCAGGAAAGCGGGGTACTGGCTGGGGCTGGTGAGCACCGCCACATCGGCGTGGTTCTTGGCGGCGGCGCGCACCATGGCCGGACCGCCGATATCGATGTTCTCGATCGCCAGATCCCAGCTCACATCCGGGCGAGCGATGGTTTCGCGGAAGGGGTACAGGTTCACCACCACCACATCGATGGTGGCGATGCCCTGGGCCTCCAGATCAGCCTGATGGGAAGGCTCGGAGCGCTTGGCGAGGATGCCGCCGTGGATGCGCGGATGCAGGGTCTTCACCCGGCCGCCGAGGATTTCAGGGGCGCCGGTGTGTTCAGCCACCTTGGTGACGGGCAGCCCGGCTGCCGCCAGCGCCGCGGCCGTGCCGCCACTGGAGATCAGCTGGTAGCCGGCGGCCAGCAGTCCTTCAGCCAGGGGCACCAGGCCGTCCTTGTTCGACACGCTGAGCAGGGCCGTGGGCGCCATGGCTGTTGAGTGGAGGCAGATCGTCCAACCTACGCAGCAGCTGCGCGACCTCCCATGACTGGCTCCAGCTCCGATTGGCTGCAGAGCGGCCCGAGCAACGCCGAGCAGCGCCTGGTGCTGCTGCACGGCTGGGGCGCCGATGCCGACGACCTGCTCGATCTGGGCCCGCTGCTGGTGGGGCCGGAGGTGAACGTGGTGGCGCTGCGCGCTCCGGAACCGCACCCCTATGGCAGCGGCCGGCAGTGGTACAACCTGCAGCCGATCGACTGGAGCCAGCTCCCCGCCGCCCGCACAGCCCTGAGGCTGCGGCTGGAGGAACTGGCCGGGAGCGTGCCCCTGGCGCGCACGGTGCTGCTGGGCTTCTCCCAGGGAGGTGCCATGGCGCTGGATGTGGGCAGCAGCCTGCCGCTCGCCGGCATCGTGGCCTGCAGCGGCTATCCCCATGAAGGCTGGCATCCGGGAGCAGCGGTGGCGCCCGTGCTGCTCAGCCACGGCCGGCAGGATCCCGTGGTGCCCTTCGCCGCCAGCGAAGCCGCGCAGGAACGGCTGCAGGCCACCGGCAACAGCGCTGACCTGCTCGCGTTTGATGGCGGCCACACCATTGATGGTGCAGTGCTGCCGCAGATCAGCGCCTTTGTGCGCCGGCAGCTGAGCACGCAGCGCTGATTCACGCAGAGCCCGGATCCGGGCATGAAAAAGCCGGCCCCTCGGGACCGGCTCCATGCGCAAACGCGACTTCGTTCAAACGAAGGCGTATTCGTATTCCTCCATCTCTTCCCAGTCGTCGGCAGCCAGAGCTTCCAGGCCGGCAAACAGGGTGTCCTCACCGATGCGATCGACGATCTCGCGCAGGGAGGGGAACAGGAAGTGGTTTTCTTCGGCGTACTGGGCACTGAACAGGCCCTTCTCGCCCCAGAAGAAGCGGTCGGTGGTGTGCTCGTTGCGACGCACGTTCAGGATCGCGGGAGGCACGATGCCGCCTTCGGCGATGTAACGGCGCGCCGCGGTGACGGGCTTGTATTCGCCGGTTTCAAGGTTGTGGGTGGCGACATGAGCCAGAACCCGCTGACCGGCCAGACGACGGCGACTGATGCGCTTGCGCTTCTTGGACATGGAGCTAAGCCCGTGAGGGCAGGGTGGATGGAGTCGGACGATGAGGACCAGCCGCAAGGACCGGAGACCTCGGCAACGCCCATACACCTGCAAGCCGGGTGGGCGGCACAACGGCACCGCTCCGATCAGCAGAGGACGCAACATCCACTGCTGTAGCCTTGATTGCACGGAGATGCAACAAAAGCCGGATGGGCCGATCGCTGCGCCGCCCGAACCCGGACCGCGAGGTATTGGTCGATACCGAGAATCTTAAGACTTTTTCCCAGATTTCGAACAGGTTCGGGAAAATTTCTGCTGGGCTTGCGCGCTGAGCGGCCCTGATCCCACTCCAGTTCCCGCTCAGATGCAGGTCTCCAAGCGGTTTCTGGCGCTGCTCGAGCAGCAGCTGGCCCAATTCACCGATCGGCCCGACCTTCTGGCCCTGGTGGTGTATGTGGCAGTGCCGGAACCCAATGGCCAGCCCTCGCTGGTGGCGATCGGCCGCTGGCCCCACTCCCTGGCGCTCACGGAAAGCTCTGCTGCGGGGCAGGAGACCGGTGGAGAAACGGGTCGCCGCTGGCTGGCTCTGCGCGACGAGACGATGCTGCTCGGTGCCCTGCGGGTGGATGTGGATCGCTGGCCCTGGCCAGGCAGCCTGAGCGAGCGTCTGGAGGCCACGGCCCGCTGCCTCACCGAAGCGCTGCGGCTGGATCTGGAACAGCAGCGACTGGGCCGCGAGCTGAGCCAGCGCGACGACGAGCTGCGACTGCTGGTGCATCAACTGCGCAATCCCCTGGCCGCGCTGCGCACCTTCGGCCAACTGCTGCGCCGGCGTCTGGATGGCGATGCCAGCAACCTCTCCCTGGTGGACAGCCTGCTGGGAGAGCAGCGCCAGATCAGCCGTTATGTGGAAGCGATCGACCACCTCACCGAAGCCCCGGCCCTGGTGAGCAGCGAAACCAGCGCTCCGCTGCTGCTGCCGCCCGCGCTGAGCCAGAGGGAACCGCAGAGCCTCGAGCAGATCCTGCGGCCGCTGCTCGAGCGTGCCGCCGCCACCGCCAACCTGCAGGGGCGCCTCTGGCAGGCCCCGAGCACCCTGCCCGACTGGCAGGGCGCTGGCAGCGCCATCGGCGAAATCGTGGCCAACCTGCTGGAAAACGCCTTCCGCTACAGCCGCGGCGGCGGCGCCATCGGCCTGCACTGCCGGCGCACGGATCGGCTGGAGCTGAGCATCTGGGACAGCGGTCCTCAGGTGCCCCTGGAGGAGCGGGAGCAGATTTTTGCCAAGGGGGTGCGAGGCAGCAGCGGTGCGGCACTGCCGGGCAGCGGGCTGGGGCTGGCTCTGGCCCGTGATCTGGCCCGCAGCCTGGGGGGTGAACTGGAGCTGGTGGTGCCGGCCAGCGGCCTCGATCCGCAGCTGCCCTCCGCCGGCAACGCCTTCCGCCTCAGCCTGCCGCTGTCAACTGCCAGCTGATCCAACCCATCAGCAACAGGCTCCAGCTCACGGTCCATTCCACGCAGGCGCCGTAGCTGTCGCCGCTGTGGCCGCCGAGTCGGCGCCCCAGCTCGAGCGGCACCAGGACGGCCGGCAGCACCCCCAGCCAGCCCAGCCACCACCAGGGCCCCGCAGGCAGGCTGAGGGCCAGGGCGGTGAGTGCCCCCAGTAGCAGCAACGCAGGGGCCAGCTCAGGCCACCAACCTTGCCAATGGCGACGATGGAAGGCGGCGGTGCCGGTGCTGGGTTCGCGCAGATAGGGAAACCACTGCATCGCCACCAACGGCGCGATCCGTCCCCACACCGCAGCCCACAGCAACCCCCAGGGTGCCGCCGCCGCCAGCAGGGCCAGCCCACCGATCCGCACCAACAACAGCTGGAGCAGGGCCTGGACGCCACTGGCTCCCACACGGCTGTCGTCCATCGCCTCCAGGCGGCGCTGCGGGCCTGCCGCCAGTCCATCGGCCGTATCCATGGCGCCATCGAGATGCAGGCCGCCACTCAGGGCGCTGCCCAGCGCGAGCACCAGTGCCAGCTGCGCCAGAAGCCCGGCGCCGGCCAACGCCTGCCAGAGCGCCGCTTCCAGCCCACCCATCACCAGCGCCACCCAGGGGGCGAAGCGGGCAATGCGCTCAAAGCGCGGTGTGATCCCGGGCGGCAGCGGCAGCACGCTGTAGAAGATCCAGGCGCCGGCCAAATCCGCCAGCCAGGCGACCTGACGCGGGGCCTTGGCCACGGCCAGCAACGATGGGATCAGCCAATCCTGCTGCGTCGCTGGTGTTCGCGTTCGAGATCACGGCCCACTGCCCGAACACCCGCGCCCGCTGCGGCTGCTTCCACACCCCCCACGGTGTGGTCAACACGCCGCGGTTCATGCCGGTGGGCACCCTGGCCACGGTGAAGGGGGTGACGCCGGCGCAGCTCAAGGCCACCGGCGCCGAGATGGTGCTCTCCAACACCTTCCACCTCCACCTGCAGCCAGGCGAGCAGATCGTGGCGGATGCCGGCGGATTGCACCGCTTCATGGCCTGGAACGGCCCGATGCTCACCGATTCCGGCGGCTTCCAGGTGTTCAGCCTGGGCGACATCAACACGATCAACGACCGGGGCGTGGTGTTCCGCTCCCCCCGCGATGGCGCCCGCATCGACCTCACCCCGGAGCGCTCGATGGCGATCCAGATGACCCTGGGCGCCGATGTGGCGATGGCCTTCGATCAGTGCCCGCCCTATCCGGCCACCGAAAGCGAGGTAGCCGCGGCATGCCGCCGCACCCACGCCTGGCTGGAGCGCTGCATCACCAGCCACACCAAAGCCGATCAGGCCCTGTTCGGCATCGTGCAGGGGGGCTGCTTCCCGCATCTGCGCGAAGAGTCAGCGCGGGTGGTGAGCTCCATGGGCTTGCCCGGCATCGCCGTGGGCGGGGTGAGCGTGGGTGAACCAGCCGAGGAGATGCACCGAATCGTGCGCCAGGTGGGGCCTCTGCTGCCCGAGGACAAACCCCACTACTTAATGGGGG